>NZ_AEPN01000004.1:0-171020 GCF_000185925.1 Paracoccus sp. TRP
TTGGCGCTGGTCAACTGCAGGTTCGAGACGGTCAAATTGCCGTTCAGGCGGATCCGGTCAGCACCGTCGCCGCCGTCAAAAATGTCTGTCCCCGGGCTGGTACCGCCGATCAGGAATGTGTCGTCGCCAGAGCCGCCGCGCAGCGTATCGTTACCACTGCCGCCGGTGATGACATCATTGCCAGCAAGTCCGTTAATCACGTCGGCGTCTGGAGTACCCGTCAGGGTATCCGCACCATCGGTGCCGTTAATGGTCGCCATGGTAATATCTCTCAGTATAGATCATCAAATGACGTCTGACCAAAAACCACCGGCCAAGAGATGTCAAAAGAAATCAATTTTGCCGATTTTGTCTGACTCTCACCCCGAACGCATCCCCGCGCGACCTGGAAGCGAAACGGCGCGCGGCCGCACCACGATGACGCGACGGCAGGGGCTGGCTGCCGGCAGTTTTGTGATCGCAGCCTCAAGAGGTGTGATCACAAAAGGCGGAAAGCAGCTCATTTTATGCAACTCGGCCTGTATAGGGCTTTGGCGCCGACGCGGAATGTGGCACAAGCCCGGCCAACCGACAACTGCGGGGAAGCACGATGAACATCCATGAATACCAGGCCAAGGCGCTGCTGCGCCAGTACGGCGCGCCGGTTTCCGACGGGCGGGTGGTGATGAAGGCCGACGAGGCCAAGGCGGCGGCGGGGGAACTCGACGGCCCGCTCTGGGTCGTGAAGGCGCAGATTCATGCCGGCGGCCGTGGCAAGGGTCACTTCAAGGAAAAAGAGGCCGGTGAAAAGGGCGGCGTCCGTCTGGCGAAATCGGTCGAGGAGGCCGAAGAGCTGACCCGTCAGATGCTGGGCCGCACCCTCGTCACCCATCAGACGGGCGAAGCCGGCAAGCAGGTCAACCGCATCTATATCGAGGACGGCAGCGACATCGAGCGCGAGCTGTATCTCGCGCTTCTGGTTGATCGCGGCAGCTCGCGCATCAGCTTCGTCGCCTCGACCGAAGGCGGCATGGATATCGAAGAGGTCGCGGCCTCGACCCCCGAAAAGATCGTCAGCTTCAGCGTCGATCCGGCGACTGGCCTTTCGGATTTCCACGGCCGCCGCGTGGCCTTTGCCCTTGGCCTCAAGGGTGCGCAGGTCAAGCAATGCGTCCAGCTGGTCAAGAACCTGTATCGCCTGTTCCTTGAAAAGGACATGGAGATGCTGGAGATCAACCCGCTGATCGTGATGAAAGACGGCAATCTCAAGTGCCTCGACGCCAAGATGGGCTTTGACAACAACGCCCTCTACCGCCAGCCCGACGTCCTCGCGCTGCGCGACGAGACCGAAGAGGATCCCAAGGAACTCGCTGCATCCAAGTTCGACCTGAACTACATCGCGCTGGATGGCGAAATCGGCTGCATGGTGAATGGCGCCGGTCTGGCCATGGCCACCATGGACATCATCAAGCTGTTCGGCGCCGAGCCCGCGAACTTCCTCGACGTTGGTGGCGGCGCCACCAAAGAGAAAGTGACCGAGGCATTCAAGATCATCACCTCGGACCCGAACGTCAAAGGCATTCTGGTCAACATCTTTGGCGGCATCATGCGTTGCGACATCATCGCCGAAGGCATCATCGCCGCGGTGAAGGAAGTCGGGCTGCAAGTGCCTCTGGTCGTGCGGCTTGAAGGCACCAACGTCGAGCTGGGCAAGCAAATCATCCGCGACTCGGGCCTGAATGTGATCCCGGCCGACGACCTGTCGGATGCGGCTCAGAAGATCGTGAAAGCGGTGAAAGGATAAGAAGATGGCCGTTCTCGTCAACAAAGCCACCAAAGTCATCTGCCAGGGGATCACCGGTTCTCAGGGCACCTTCCACACCGAACAGGCGATCGCCTATGGCACGCAGATGGTCGGCGGCGTGACCCCGGGCAAGGGCGGCACTGAGCATCTGGGCCTGCCGGTCTTTGACTCGGTCCACGAAGCCGTGGCCAAAACCGGCGCCGATGCCACGGTGATTTATGTCCCGCCGCCCTTCGCGGCCGACTCGATCCTTGAAGCGATCGACGCCGAAATCCCGCTGATCGTCTGCATCACCGAGGGTATCCCGGTCCTCGACATGATGAAGGTCAAGCGCGCGCTGAGCGACAGCAAATCGCGCCTGATCGGCCCGAACTGCCCCGGCATCCTGACCCCCGGCGAATGCAAGATCGGCATTATGCCCGGCTCGATCTTCTCGCGCGGTTCGGTCGGCGTCGTGTCGCGCTCGGGCACGCTGACCTATGAGGCGGTCAAGCAGACCTCGGATGTCGGCCTTGGCCAGTCCACCGCTGTCGGCATCGGCGGCGACCCGATCAAGGGCCTGGACCATGTCGACGTGCTGCAGATGTTCCTCGACGACCCTGAGACCGAGTCGATCATCATGATCGGTGAGATCGGTGGTTCGGCCGAAGAAGAGGCCGCCGAGTTCCTGGCCGAGCAAAAGCGCAAAGGCAAATGGAAGCCGACCGCTGGCTTTATTGCTGGCCGCACCGCTCCGAAGGGCCGCCGCATGGGTCATGCCGGCGCCATCGTCTCGGGCGGCAAGGGTGACGCGGAATCGAAGATCGAGGCCATGAAATCGGCCGGGATCATCGTTGCTGACAGCCCCGCCGGTCTGGGCGACGCCGTTCTGAAAGCGATCGGCCGCTGACCTGACCGCAAGGGCTTTTGACTTGGGCGTGGCCCCTGCCTACCTTTACTGGGGGCCGCGCCAGATCTTTTAACAGGTGCCAGATTGGACCGCCGTCGTTGCCAGATCGTCGCCAGAACCGCCGAAGCATCCCGCCTCGGTTACGGTCCCGCCGCCCTGCGCGTCGCCTGGCCCGGCACCTGCACCTTTGCCTGGGGTAAGACGCCATGACCGTCGAACCCCTTCAGGACCGTGCGCCCCTGCCCTCCCGCGCCAATGATTGGGCGCTTTGTGTTTCGACCTATAATCGCGGCAGCATCCTGTGCGATTGCGTCCGCGCGGCGCTGGCTTCGGATGAGCGCCCGGCCGAAATTATCATCGTCGATGCCAGTGCGGACTGGGCACAGAACCGCGACAATGTCGCGGCAGTGATCGCTGAAATGGGCGGCTGTCCGCTAAGTTATGAGCCCGCACAGCGCAAATCCCTGACCGTCCAGCGCAATCAGGCCGTTGCTCTGGCGCGGGCCGACATCCTGTTCATGATCGACGACGACGCGCTTTTGCATCCTGCCTGCGCAAGCCGGATCATGGCCCATTACCGCGCCGACACCCAGGGGCGGATCGCCGCCATTTCGGCCTGCAACACTTTCTGGGCGCATCAAGCAGCCAAAGCGGGCGAGCTTAAGCAGACCGGCCGCGTAAACCGGATGCTTTCCAGCCAAAGCGGACTGGCACGGCATGTGATCGACTTTGCCCTGCGCCATCTTCTGATGATCCCCGCAGACCAGCGATTCCTGCCCTATGACCCGCCCGAGCGGCGCTGGCAGGGCGATACCAGCCTGCCACAAGGGCTGGTCCGGCTGGATTTCATCGTCGGCTTTGCCCTGACCCTGCGCCGGGCCGTGGCGCTGCGCGAACCTTTTGACGAAGGGCTTGTCGGCAGTGCCATCGCCGAGGATCTGGATGCAAGCTATCGCCTTGGTCGCCACGGCATCCTTGCCATGGCCCCGGACGCGCCGATCCACCATCTTGAGGCTGCGGCAGGTCGGGACCGGCGGCGGGTGAATGCCGCGCTCGCCCTGCTCAACATCGCTTATTTCGTCCGCCGCAATTCGGCCCAGCCCGGGCGCGATCTGGCCCGCTATGCACTGTGGTATCTGCGCATGACGCTGGCCGAGCTGCCAAAAGACCTCGCCGGAGGTCGCTGGAACCTGCCACAGACGCGCGGGGCCCTTTTGGCCGGACGTAACCTGCCCGCCCTGTGGCGCCAGCCGCGTGAAAGGCTGCAGGCATGGTATCAGGATCTTCAGACACGGCTGATGACCGGGACTTTGCCCGGCCATGGCCAGAACAATGCGACCGCCCCCGACCCGGGCGTGAACGGATAAGGATTTCCCGGAGGCAAGCCAATGAACGATCAATCTCCCAATTCGGCCTTCCACGATTCAAGCTTCCTGCAAGGTCACAACGCGACCTATGTCGAGCAGCTTTATGGCCAGTGGGCCAAGAACCCCGAGGCGGTGGATCAGGCGTGGGACGCCTTCTTCCGCAGCCTTGGCGATGACGAGGCGACCGTCACGCGCGAGGCCAGGGGCGCAAGCTGGCAGCGTCCGGACTGGCCGCCGGTTCCGGCCGACGACACCACCGCCGCGCTGACCGGCGAATGGCCCATGCTGCCCAAGGCCGAGGCCAAGGCGGCGCTGGACAAGATCGCGACCAAGGCCGCCGAAAAGGGCGTCAGCCTGTCGGACGAGCAGCTTAAGCGTGCGGTTCTGGACAGCATTCGCGCGATCATGCTGATCCGCGCCTTCCGCATCCGGGGCCATCTGCACGCCGATCTGGATCCGCTTGGCATGCGCGAGATCCCCGATCACGGCGAGCTTGATCCCAAGACTTACGGGTTCACCGACGCCGATCTGGACAGGCCCATCTTTATCGACAACGTGCTGGGACTGCAGATCGCCACGATCCGTCAGATCGTTGACCTGATGAAGCGCACCTATTGCGGTACCTTCGCGCTGCAATACATGCATATCTCGGACCCCGAGCAGGCGGCATGGCTGAAAGAGCGTATCGAGGGTTATGGCAAAGAGATCGCCTTTACCCGCGAAGGCCGCCGCGCCATCCTCAACAAACTGGTCGAGGCCGAGGGCTTTGAAAAGTTCCTGCATGTCAAATACATGGGGACCAAGCGTTTCGGCCTTGACGGTGGTGAGGCGCTGATCCCGGCGATGGAGCAGATCATCAAGCGCGGGGGTGCGCTTGGCGTCAAGGACATCGTCATCGGCATGCCCCACCGCGGCCGCCTGTCGGTTCTGGCCAATGTGATGGGCAAACCCTATCGCGCCATCTTCCACGAATTCCAGGGCGGCAGCTACAAGCCCGATGACGTGGACGGCTCGGGCGACGTGAAATACCACCTCGGCGCCTCGTCGGACCGGACCTTCGACAGCAATACCGTGCACCTGTCGCTGACCGCCAACCCCTCGCACCTTGAGGCGGTGAACCCGGTCGTGCTGGGCAAGGCCCGCGCCAAGCAGGACCAACTGTCGGACCAGACCTATCGCACCGCCGTCCTGCCGATCCTGCTGCATGGCGACGCGGCATTTGCCGGACAGGGCATCGTGGCCGAATGCTTCCAGCTTTCGGGTATTCGCGGCCACCGCACTGGCGGCACCATCCATATCGTGGTGAACAACCAGATCGGCTTTACCACGGCGCCGCATTTCAGCCGTACCTCGCCCTATTGCACCGACATCGCACTGATGGTCGAGGCGCCGATCTTCCACGTGAACGGCGACGACCCCGAAGCGGTTGTTCATGCCGCCAAGGTCGCGACCGAGTTCCGTCAGAAATTCCACAAGGACGTGGTCATCGACATCTTCTGCTATCGCCGCTTCGGTCACAACGAAGGCGATGAGCCGATGTTCACCAACCCGGTGATGTACAAGAAGATCAAGGGCCACAAGACGACTCTGCAGCTTTACACCGAGCGTCTGGTCGCTGACGGTCTGGTCCCCGAGGGCGAGATCGAAGAGATGAAGGCCGCCTTCCAGTCCCATCTGAACGAAGAGTTCGAGATCGGTAAGAACTACAAGCCGAACAAGGCCGACTGGCTGGACGGCAAGTGGTCGGGGATCGAGGCCGAACATGCCGAAGACAACCTTGGCCAGACCGGTATCGCCCCCGAAACCATGGCCGAGATCGGCGCAGCCCTGACCCGCGTGCCGGAAGGGTTTGATCTGCACAAGACCGTGGGTCGCCTGCTGGAAGCCAAGAAACAGATGTTCGAGACCGGCACCGGTTTCGACTGGGCGACGGGCGAGGCCCTGGCCTTTGGCTCGCTGCTGACCGAGGGGCATCCGGTGCGTCTGGCAGGTCAGGACTCGACCCGCGGCACCTTCTCGCAGCGCCATTCGGCCTTTATCAACCAGACCACCGAGGAACGCTATTACCCGCTGAACCACATCCGCGGCGGGCAGGCGCGTTACGAGGTGATCGACTCGATGCTGTCGGAATACGCGGTGCTTGGCTTTGAATACGGCTATTCGCTGGCCGAGCCGAACAGCCTTGTCATGTGGGAAGCGCAGTTCGGCGACTTTGCCAACGGCGCGCAGATCATGTTCGACCAGTTCATCACCTCGGGTGAAAAGAAATGGCTGCGCATGTCAGGCCTCGTGATGCTGATGCCGCATGGCTACGAAGGTCAGGGCCCCGAGCACAGCTCGGCCCGGCTTGAGCGCTGGTTGCAGCTTTGCGCCGAGGACAACTGGATCGTCGCGAACTGCACCACACCGGCCAACTACTTCCACATCCTGCGCCGGCAGCTGAAGCGGCCCTTCCGCAAGCCGCTGGTGCTGATGACGCCGAAATCGCTGCTGCGTCACCCGCTGGCGGTCTCGTCGGCCGATGAGTTCATGACCGGCTCGACCTTCAACCGGGTGCTGCTGGACGACGCCGATCGCGGCAAGTCGGAATTCAAGCTGGCAGCCGATGACAAGATCCGCCGCGTGGTGATCTGTTCGGGCAAGGTCTATTACGATCTGGCTCAGGCGCGCGACGCCGCTGGTGCGGACGATGTCTATATCCTGCGGCTTGAGCAGTTCTATCCGTTCCCGGCCCAGACCATGTCCAAAGAGCTTGAGCGCTTTAAAAACGCCGAGATCGTCTGGTGTCAGGAAGAACCCAAGAACCAGGGTGGCTGGAGCTTTGTCGAACCCAATATCGAATGGGTTCTGTCGCGCATCGGCGCCAGGCACGCACGCGCGCGCTATGTCGGCCGTAACGCGGCCGCCTCTCCGGCAACCGGTCTGGCCTCGCGCCACAAGGCCGAGCAAGAGGCGCTGGTTCAAGAAGCCATCACCGTCGGGGCCTGATAATGGCAGTGGAACTACGCGTCCCCACCCTAGGGGAATCGGTATCCGAGGCGACCGTGGCCACCTGGTTCAAGAAACCGGGTGACCGCGTCGCGGTGGATGAAATGCTGTGTGAGCTGGAAACGGACAAGGTGACGGTCGAGGTTCCCTCGCCCGTGGCAGGCAAGCTGGCCGAGATCGTCGCGCCCGAAGGCGCGGTAGTCGCACCCAACGCCCTGCTCGCGCAGATCATGGAAGAGGGCGATGCGGGCCCCGAAGAAATGTTGCCCAAGGCTGATGCGGGCACCAAGGCTCAGGAAGGACAAAAGAAGATGAGCGGAAAATCCGTCGATGTGATGGTGCCCACCCTGGGCGAAAGCGTGACAGAAGCCACGGTTGCGACCTGGTTCAAAAAGGTCGGCGATGCCGTCGCGCAGGATGAGATGCTGTGCGAGCTCGAAACCGACAAGGTCTCGGTCGAGGTCCCGGCCCCTGCCGCTGGCGTTCTGGCTGAAATCCTTGCCCCCGAAGGGGCGACGGTTGATGCCAGCGCCCGTCTGGCGATCATCACCGAAGGTGCCGCCGGTGCCGCGACCGAAGCCAGCGCCCCTGCTGCTGCAGCCGCTGCAGCTCCGGCCCCCAGTACCCCCAGCGCTGAGGCACCGGCCGCCCGCAAGGATGTCGAGGACGCACCGTCGGCCAAAAAAGCCATGGCCGAAGCCGGTATCAACCGCGACGCCGTGACCGGCACCGGCCGCGATGGCCGCGTGATGAAAGAGGATGTGGCGCGCGCCGCTGCCGCGCCTGCTGCCTCGGCCGCTCCTGCCCCTGCGGCAGCTCCGCGTGCGCCCAGCTCGGCCGAGGACGCCGCCCGCGAAGAGCGCGTCAAGATGACCCGCCTGCGCGCCACCATCGCCCGTCGTCTGAAAGACGCGCAGAACACCGCCGCGATGCTGACCACCTATAACGAGGTGGACATGAAAGGCATCATGGACCTGCGCAGCACCTACAAGGACCAGTTCGAGAAAAAGCACAAAGTCAAGCTGGGCTTCATGTCCTTCTTTGTGAAGGCCTGCTGCCACGCGCTGAAAGAAGTGCCCGAGGTCAACGCCGAAATCGACGGCGGCGACATCGTCTACAAGAACTTTGTCCATATGGGTGTTGCCGTCGGCACGCCGTCCGGCCTGGTTGTGCCGGTGGTCCGTGACGCCGATCACAAGAGCTTTGCCCAGATCGAGAAGGAAATCGCCGAGCTTGGCACCCGCGCCCGCGACGGCAAGCTGACCATGGCCGAGATGCAGGGCGGCACCTTCACCATCTCGAACGGTGGCGTCTATGGCTCGCTCATGTCCTCGCCGATCCTGAACCCGCCGCAGTCGGGTATCCTCGGCATGCACAAGATCCAGGATCGCCCGGTGGTGGTCGATGGTCAGATCGTTATCCGTCCGATGATGTATCTGGCGCTGAGCTATGACCACCGCATCGTGGACGGCAAGGGCGCCGTGACCTTCCTCGTGCGCGTAAAAGAGGCGCTCGAAGATCCGCGCCGCCTGCTGATGGATCTCTGATCTCTGACGGGTCGGGGGCGGCGCGACTGCCCCCGGCCCGATCGCCGCGCAACTCTTTCCGGCCTGTCCCGTTGACCTGTTGCAAGGCGCCGCGCCCCGGAAACCCGCAGGGCAGATGCGCCAAAAACAGAGGAGAGTCCCATGGCCCAGATGATCGCCCATTACCGCGTTGCCGAATACGCCCGTTTCCGCACCGCCTTTGACGCGGATGCCGAAGATCGGGGCGGTAACGGCCTGTCGCTGCTGCAGCTGTGGCGGGAAAACGATCAAAGCGCATGGGCGCTGTTTCAGGTCGGCGACGCCGGGAAAGCCAAAGCGTATCTTGAAGGGGCGGCCGGCGTCTTTAACAGCCAGGCCGGCGTTTCGGCCACCGAATTCCACTTTGTCGAGACCGCGTGATGGTAGCCGAAACCACCGCCCTTGCCCTCGCCGCGCTGCTGCAAGCTGTGCAGATCGGTCTGGCCGCGGCCTCGATGAACCGCGACGTGGGCGTGTCATGGAACGCCAGCCCGCGCGACACACAACCCGAATTCTCGGCCCTGACCGGACGGTTGCGCCGCGCGGTGAACAATCATTTCGAAGGGCTGATCCTGTTTACCATCGCCGTGGTGGTGGTGGTCCTGTCGGATGCCAGCTCACCCCTGACCGTGCTTTGCTCGTGGACCTATCTGCTGGCGCGGCTGCTTTACATTCCCGCCTATGCCTTTGGCTGGTCGCCGTGGCGATCGGTCATCTGGGCGGCTGGGTTCATCGCCACCCTGGTGATGATCGTAATCACCTTATTTACCTGAACCGAACAAGCGGCGCCGCACGCGGCCCGTGAACTGCAAGGAGAGCCCGAATGCCCACCTATGATCTGATCGTGATCGGCGCCGGTCCCGGCGGCTATGTCTGCGCGATCCGCGCCGCCCAGCTGGGGCTGAAGGTCGCCTGCGTCGAGGGGCGCGAAACCCTGGGCGGGACCTGCCTGAACGTGGGCTGCATTCCCTCAAAGGCGCTTCTCCATGCCAGCCACCTGCTGCATGAAACCCATGAGAATTTTGAGAAAATGGGCCTGATGGGTGCCAAGCCCAAGGTCGATTGGGAAAAGATGCAGGGCTATAAGGCCGAGACGGTCGGCGGGAACACCAAGGGCATCGAGTTCCTGTTCAAAAAGAACAAGATCGACTGGCTCAAGGGTTGGGCCAGCATCGAGGCCCCCGGCAAGGTCAAGGTCGGCGACACCGTTCACGAAACCAAGAACATCGTTATCGCCTCGGGCTCGGAACCGGCGAGCCTGAAAGGGGTCGAGGTCGATAACGCGGCTGGCATCGTCGTCGATTCCACCGGCGCGCTGTCCCTGCCCAAGATCCCGAAATCAATGGTGGTGATCGGTGCCGGCGTGATCGGCCTTGAGCTTGGTTCGGTCTATGCCCGTCTGGGCGCCGAGGTGACTGTTGTCGAATATCTCGACGCTATCACCCCCGGTATGGATGGCGAGGTGCAAAAGCAGTTCCAGCGCATCCTGGCCAAGCAGGGTCTGAAATTCGTTCTTGGCGCCGCCGTGCAAGAGGTCGAGGTCGAAAAGGGCAAGGCCGAGGTCAAATACAAGCTGCGCAAGGACGACAGCGAGCATGAGATCAAGGCCGAATGCGTGCTGGTCGCCACCGGCCGCCGCCCCTATGTCACCGGCCTTGGCCTCGACAAGGTCGGGGTCGCGCTGACCGATCGCGGCTTTGTTCAGATCGACAAGCATTGGCAGACCAGCGTGCCGGGCATTTATGCCATCGGCGACGCGGTGCCCGGTCCGATGCTGGCCCACAAAGCCGAGGACGAAGGCATGGCAGTTGCCGAGGTCATCGCCGGCAAACATGGCCATGTGAATTACGACGTCATCCCCGGCGTGATCTATACCACGCCTGAGGTCGCCTCGGTCGGCCTGACCGAAGAGGCCGCCAAGGCCAACGGCCGCAAGATCAAGGTCGGCAAGTTCCCCTTTATGGGCAACGCACGCGCCAAGGCGCTGTTCCAGGCCGAAGGCTTCGTCAAGATGATCGCCGATGCCGACACCGACCGGGTGCTTGGCTGCCATATCATCGGCCCGAACGCTGGCGAGATGATTCACGAGGTCTGCGTTGCGATGGAATTCGGTGCCTCTGCTCAGGACATCGCGCTGACCTGTCACGCCCACCCGACCTGCTCGGAGGCGGTGCGTGAGGCGGCTCTGGCCTGCGGTGACGGTGCTATTCACGCCTGATCGGCGAAACTTCACCTAAACCCGCCGCAGCGTGTGGCGGGTTTTCGCCGATGGACCGTCCGCACCCCGGGCGGTCCATTCTTTTGATTACCATCCCGGACCCGGACCCGGCTAATCCCTTGGACAATCACCAAGACAAGGGGCAGTCATGAAATCCATGATCGGACTGTTGGTGCTGGGCAGCGTTCTGGCTCTCGGCGCCTGCGGCGACAACCGGGTGGATCCCGACCGCCGGTATCTGGTCGAACCGCGCGCCTCGGCCGCCGAGGTTGCGAACCTGCATCCCAACGAGACACCCGAGCTGCGTCGGCTGATCAACAAATACGCTGCGGAATACGACGTGCCGGTTGATCTGGTGCATCGCGTCATCATCCGCGAATCGCGCCACCGGCCCGGCGCCCGCAACGGTCCCTATTATGGGCTGATGCAAATCCTGCCCGCCACCGCGCGGGGCATGGGGTATCGCGGCTCTGCCGCTGGCCTGCTGGATGCCGAAACGAACCTGAAATACGGCGTCAAATATCTGCGCGGGGCCTATCTGGTCTCGGGCGGGAACAAGGATGCCGCGGTGAAATGGTATGCCCGCGGGTATTACTACGAAGCCAAGCGCAAGGGCCTGTTGAAAGAAACCGGCCTGCGCTAAGGCGAGGGACAGCAGATCTGGAAAGGGCGGTCTTACGGGGCCGCCCTTTTCGTTTGGTCAAAGCTTGCGGTTGTAGCGGATAAAGGGCGATTTCGCCGCCACCCGATCATATAGCATCCGGGCCGGATAATTGTCCTCGGCCGTCAGCCAATAGACCGCAGGCACGCCGGCAGCATCCGCCGCCTCATAAACGGCCTCGATCAGCGCGCGGGCAACACCCCTGCCCCGTGCCTCGGACGAGGTGAACAGGTCCTGCAAATAGCAGACCCCCTCATCGCGCCACAGGTTGGGGTGAAAGACGTAATGGGTCAGCCCGACCAGCCGGCCATCGACCTCGGCCACCAGCCCGTGAAAGTCACGCGCCTCACCCGAGGTCAGTCTGGCAAAGGCGCGGTCATAGAATTCAGCCGGGCGGTCAGCAAAACCATAAAAGGCCTGATAGCCCTCGTAGAGACGCTGCCAACCCCTGCGATCCTGAGGGCGAAGGGGACGGATCACCTCTGTCTCCGCGCCATAAAGGCCAGCCGTTCGAACAGCGCCACATCCTGTTCGTTCTTAAGCAGCGCACCATGCAGCCGGGGCAGCATCTCTCCGGCCGGGCGGCGCAGGTCCTCGGGGGCAAGGTCTTCGGCAAGGATCAGCTTGAGCCAGTCCAAAAGCTCGCTGGTCGAGGGTTTTTTCTTAAGCCCCTGCACCTCGCGCAGTTCAAGGAACTGGCTCAGCGCCTCGTCAAGAATGCGGCGCTTGAGCCCGGGGTAATGCACCTCGACGATACGCTTCAGCGTCTCTGCATCAGGGAACCGGATGTAGTGGAAAAAACAGCGGCGCAGAAACGCGTCGGGCAGTTCCTTTTCATTGTTCGAGGTGATGATGACCACGGGCCGGTGGCGGGCGCGCACGGTCTCTCCGGTCTCGTAGACATGGAACTCCATGCGGTCGAGTTCCTGCAAGAGGTCATTGGGAAATTCGATATCGGCCTTATCGACCTCGTCGATCAGCAGCACGACCTTGCTTTCCGCATCGAAGGCCTGCCACAGCTTGCCCTTGCGGATATAGTTGGCGATGTCATGCACGCGCGGATCACCAAGCTGGCTGTCCCGCAGCCGCGACACGGCATCATATTCGTAAAGCCCCTGCTGGGCGCGCGTGGTCGATTTCACATGCCATTCAACGATGGGCAGATTCAGGCTTGCGGCAACCTGCCGCGCCAGCTCGGTCTTGCCCGTGCCCGGCTCTCCCTTGACCAGCAAGGGCCGCTCAAGCGTGATCGCCGCATTCACGGCCATGGCGAGATCGGGGGGTGCCACATAGGTTTCGGTCGAGGAAAACTGCATCCGCCTGTCCTTTGCGCAATCTGCGCGACCCTAGCCAGCAGAGACCCGCTCTGCAAGCTGGCGGGGCAAGGCGGAACGGAAAGGGCTAGTGACAATTCCCCTGCCATACTTTAAGGGGGCCGCAAGGTCCGGGCATACAAGCCGCCCGGATGCCGGAGGAACGATGAAAGCCCAGATCTTTCTGCCTGAAGATTATCGCCCCGCCGAAGACGAACCTTTCATGAACGAGCGGCAACTTGAATATTTCCGCCGCAAACTGATTGCATGGAAGCAGGAACTTCTGGATCAATCTGCCGAGACACTCGAAGGTCTGCAGGACAGCGCGCGCAATGTGCCCGATCTCGCCGACCGTGCGTCCGAAGAAACCGACCGCTCGCTTGAGCTGCGTACCCGCGACCGTCAGCGCAAGCTGGTCGCCAAGATCGACGCAGCACTGCGGAGAATCGAGACCGGCGAATACGGCTATTGCGAAATGACGGGTGAGCCGATCAGCCTTAAGCGGCTGGATGCGCGCCCGATCGCGACCATGACGCTGGAGGCGCAAGAGCGGCACGAGCGTCGCGAGCGTGTGCACCGCGACGACTAGGCCCTGGGACGCCCCGAACCGGGGAGAATGACATGCCGGACAAGTCCATGAAACCCGTGATGATCCTGTTGCTCGACAGGTTCGCCGATTGGGAGACAGCGCAGATCTCTGGTATCGGCGCAAGTTTCTACGGGCTCGACGTCCGCTATGTCACGCCCGGCGGCGGCAACCTGCGCTCGATGGGCGGGTTGCCGGTGACCGGGCTTGCCGACGCCACACCGCACGGGGATGAGGTGATCGTCCTTTGCGGCGGCGACAGCTGGCTGCGCGACGATGCCCCCGATCTGGGTGAAATGCTGCGTGCCGCCCATGACCGCGGTCAGACCATCGCTGGCATCTGCGGTGCCACGCTGGCACTTGGGCGCGCCGGACTGCTGGACGGGCGGGCACATACCTCGAACGGGCTGGAGTTTCTGCAAGGCCATCTGTCCGGCTATGCAGCCCAGGCGCATTACCGCGATGTCCCCCATGCTGTGGCCGATGGCGGCATCATCACCGCGCCCGGTTCCGCACCCGTGACCTTTGCCGCCGGGGTAATGCGTGCTGCCGGCTTGCCTGCCGATCAGGTCGAAGGCTTTGTCGCCCTCGCCAGCGCCGAGGTGATGCGCTGAACCCCCGTTCCGTCATCATCATCGGGGCCGGAATCGCCGGTCTGACCGCTGCCTGTGCCTTGGCGCAACGCGGCTATCAGGTGACGGTGCTGGAACGTGCTGCCGCGTTGCGAGAGGTCGGCGCAGGATTGCAGATCTCACCCAATGCGGTGAGGGTGATCGAGGCGCTTGGGCTTTGGCCGCGATTCGAGGAAATTTCCGTACCTTCGCGTCGGGTCGAACTGCATGATTCCGTCGGGCGAACGGTCGCAGTACTTGATCTGGCCCGCCACCGCCCAGCCGACCACTTTCGCCTTGTCCACCGCGCCAAGCTGCTTGCAATACTCGAAACAGCCGCGCGCGAGGCGGGTGTACAGATCAAGACCGGGCATCAGGTCACCGACATACCCGATGTGCCGCTGCTCATCGGTGCGGACGGGGTGAAAAGCCGACTTCGGTCCGAACTTAACGGCATCGAAACCCCCTTCTTTACCGGCCAGACCGCATGGCGGACGCTGATCCCGGCAGAACCTGATGCAGCGCCGGTGGCACAGGTCTTCATGGGTCCGGGTCGGCATCTGGTCAGCTATCCGCTTGGTGCGGGTCTGCGCAATATCGTCGCCGTCGTCGAACGCCCGGACTGGAGAGAAGAAGGCTGGTCGATTGCCGGCGATCCGGCCGAACTGCGCGCCGCCTTCGCCCGTTTTGGCGGTCCTGTGCCGGAATGGCTGGCCCGCGTCGATGAGGCCAGCATCTGGGGGCTGTTCCGCCACACCGTCGCCGCCCATTGGCAGGATGGTCGCCGCGCATTGATCGGAGACGCCGCGCATCCGACCCTGCCCTTTATGGCCCAAGGCGCGGTGATGGCGATTGAGGATGCCTGGGTACTGGCCGCCTGCCTTGCCGCCGATTCTGACCAACAGTCGGCACTGGCGCGGTTCCAGGCCCTGCGCCAGCCGCGCTGCCAGCGCATCGTCGAGGCCGCCAATGCCAATGCCCGCAATTACCATCTGCGCGGCCCGACCCGTGCCGTCGCCCATGCCGGGTTGCGCGCAGTTTCGCGGCTTGCGCCGGGCAGCATGATCCGGCGTTTTGCCTGGCTTTACGATTACGACCCGACCACCGTGGTCTGAGAGGGTCGGCAAGACGACCCCCTCAGCCCTATTCCGGCACCTGCGGACAGGTCAGGCGAATTGCTCGACCGCTGCGACGATGTTTTCCACGACTTCGCGCAGGACGGTTTCGTCCTCGGCCTCGGCCATGACCCGGATCAGCGGCTCCGTCCCGGATTTTCGGATCAGCACCCGTCCCTGACCGTTCAGCCGCTCTTCGGCCCGGGCGATTTCGGCCCGGACGCTGTCCTGCGACAACGGATCGGCCCCTGCGGCATAGCGCACGTTCTTTAGCAATTGCGGCACCGGCTCAAACTGCGCCACCAGTTCCGAGGCGCGTTTACCACTGTCAGCCAGCGCGGCAAGGAATTGCAGGCTGGCGATCAGCCCGTCGCCTGTGGTTGCATAATCGGTCATCACGATATGGCCCGACTGCTCACCCCCCAGGTTAAAGCCCGCGCCGCGCATCCGCTCGACCACATAGCGGTCACCGACGGCGGTACGCTCAAGCCGCAGCCCACGCCCTTGCAGGAACCGTTCAAGCCCCAGGTTCGACATCACCGTCGCCACCAGAGCGCCGCCGCGCAGCCGGCCCTGTGTGGCCCAGCGATCGGCAAGCAGCGCCATGATCTGGTCGCCGTCAGCCACCTTGCCCTTTTCATCAACGATCATCACCCGGTCGGCGTCGCCGTCCAGAGTGATCCCCAGATCAGCCCCATGTTCGACGACGGCGCGGGCGCAGGCTTCGGGGTGGGTCGAACCAACTTCGTCGTTGATGTTATAGCCGTTCGGGCTGACGCCCAGCGGGATCACTTCGGCGCCCAGTTCCCACAGCACATCGGGTGCGGCGCGATAGGCGGCGCCATTGGCGCAGTCGATCACGACCTTCAGCCCCTCCAGCCGCTGACCGGCCGGAAAGGTGGTCTTGGCGTATTCGACATAGCGCCCACGCCCATCGTCGATGCGCTTGGCGCGGCCGATGTTCTGGGGCTGGGCGGGTTCGATTTCGCCTGCGACAATCGACTCGATTTCGGCCTCGGCCTCGTCAGACAGTTTGAAACCGTCAGGACCAAAGAACTTGATGCCGTTGTCATGGGCCGGGTTGTGGCTGGCCGAGATCATGATGCCCACATCCGCCCGCATCGAGCGGGTCAGATAGCCCACCGCAGGCGTCGGCACCGGGCCGAGCAGCAGGACATTCATCCCGGTCGAGGTCAGCCCTGCCGTCAGGGCGTTTTCCAGCATATAACCCGACAGGCGGGTGTCCTTGCCAATGACGACGCGGTGGTGATCTTCGCCCTTGCGACGGAAATAGCGCCCGGCGGCGGCACCAAGCCGCAGCGCCATCTCGGCCGTCATGGGATGAGTATTTGCCCTGCCCCGGACACCATCGGTACCAAAAAGTTTCCTGCCCATCTTTACCTGCTCATCCTGTCTCTGTCGTCGCGGCCCGCCATAGGGCGATGCCCTGCCTTGTCTCCGCCACGTCATGGACGCGGTGGATCTGGATACCCTGCGCAATCCCGGCAAGCGTCAGCGCCAGTGTACCGGCCACCCGGTCGGCCGGACGTTCGACCCCACCGATACTGCCGATGAACCGCTTGCGCGACACACCCAAAAGCACCGCGCAGCCCAGCCCGTGGTAAAGCGAGATCCGGCGCAGGATAGCCAGATTATGCTCTTGCGTCTTGCCGAAACCAATGCCCGGATCGATCACGATCCTGTCGCGGGCGATACCCGCCGCTTCGGCCCGGGCGATGCGTTCGGCCAGCGCGTCATAGACGTCAAGCAGCACATCGCCATAGGTCGGGTTGTCCTGCATCGTTTCGGGGATGCCCTGAGCGTGCATCAGACAGACCGGCACACCCGAAGCGGCCACCATCCCCGCCATATCGGGGTCGAAGTCAAAGCCCGACACATCATTTACCATATGTGCCCCGGCATCGACGGCTGCACGGGCCACCTCGGCCTTGCGCGTATCGACCGAGATCACGGCGAGCCCCCGCGCCGCCTCGATAGCGGGGGTGACGCGGTCAATCTCTTCCGCGACAGGCACCTCGCGGGCGCCGGGTCGGGTCGATTCGCCGCCGATGTCCAGAATCTCGGCCCCCTGCCCGGCCAACAGCCGCACCTGCCCGGCCCCGTCATAGGTACCGCCATCCGAAAAGCTGTCGGGCGTCGTATTGACGATGCCCATGATGCGCGGCTGCTGCATCGAAAGGCCCAAAAGCGAGACACGCGGCGCGGTCAGCGCCTCAAGCACCGCATCCGGGGCGCTGTCCACGACACGCGGAGCCTCACCCCTGCGCAAAAGTTCGAATTGCGAAAAACGTACCCAGCCGCCGGCAAGCTGCCACCGGCCCGTCTCGCATGGAATAGGGCGGAAATAATCGGTCATATTTCCAAGTCTTTACGCCCCGTAGCGGGCGATTCAAGCCCGGCGATCAAAGATGACCCGTCGGAATGGGGAAATCCGCCGGCACCTCGGGCGCGGGCACACCCTGAGCCAACGCCCAGTCAAGCCGGCTTGCACCCAGCCGCTGCGCCAGCCACAGCGCCAGCGCCGTTGGCGTGGCAGGCAGGTCAGCCACGTCGCGGACCATGCGCGCAGGGGCCCAGACCACGGCGCGGCCCTCGGTCGCGGCCCAGTCCAGCTCGGTCCGGCTGTTGGCAACGGTCAGGCCCAGACGCCCCGCCAAGGCCCATGCAGCCTGATCCAGTGCCAAAAGCTCGATCTCGCGCAGGTTTCCACCCTGCGGCAGCGGCAGGCCCGGCGCGTCGGGTACCAGCGCCACCGCCCCTTCGGGCAGGGTCAGGTCGCGGCCATGCAGGATCACACGGATCGGCGCCTCGATCGGATCGGCAACGACACGGCCCTGACGGCGCACCAGCGTCACCCCCAGGGCACCAGGAATACGGTCCAGCTTTTCGATAGTGACCGAGACCTGTGCCGCGCGCGGATGGGCAAGGATCTGCGCCGCGATCTTTTCCGCCAGCGTCTCAAGCAGGTCATAGCGGCGGTCCGCCAGCCCCGCGGCGACAGCGCCGGTCAGAATGTCATAACTCAGGATCCGGTCCACCTCGTCATTGACGCCGACGACATGGGTGGCCAGTTCGACATCAATGTTAAAGCGCAGCCGCTGCTGTTGGCCCCGTTCGGTCTGGAACGCGCCAATCTCGGTCGAAAGGATATAGTCGCGCAGGTGGATACGATCAGGCTGGTCCATGCCGCCTGTGTTTTCAGGAAAACGGCCCCGCCGCAAGGGACAGGGCCGCTGCTTTGATGGCAAATTTGCGTCGCGGGCTCAGTTCGATGCCAGACGACGATCCGAGCGATAGAAGGTATGGCTGCCGATACGGATCGTGCGTTCGAACCGCTTGGTCCACGAGGGCTTGACGCCGCGAGCATGGAAATAGGTCGCGCCGTTGGTCAGCGTGCGTGGTGCGCCGGAAAGCGCGGCGACTGCGACCTTTTGCACGCGGGCAAAGGTGCCCTTTTCACGGATACGGGCGCCTTTGTTATAGGTGAACTGGCCGCGCTGGTTCACGACACCGCAAACGGTTTTTGGAAAGCGTGGATGGTCGACGCGGTTCAGGATCACTTCGGCCACGGCCTGCTGGCCGCGCAGACCTTCGCCGCGGGCCTCGAAATACAAGGCCTCTGACAGGCATTGCAGGTCATTGGGATCAATCTGGACGACCTGACGGCCACGCCCGGTCTTGATCTCGTACGCGACTTGATGCTTTCCGTCAGCAAGCGCCGGAGTGGTGGCGACGGGCGAAAAAGCGACAACCATACACACAGAAACGCACGCCAGCCATGACTTGTATATCGACATGTTGGTCCTGTTTTCGGTCCGGGTCCGACCCGGTCGGTTTGAAACTGGGGTCCGCTACCTCAGCGGATATTCGGCGCTAGAGGCATGAAACAGGGCCATCCGATCCACCCCACATAGGCGTGAGCGGAGCGATTCAGTTGAATTTTAACGATTTTGGCGGAAACTCGCCGACGACAAATTAGGTTACGGGCAGATTCTGGCCAAAATCGGCCAGGCCGGGAACTAGGCCCTGCCCGCCGAATCGGCCTCTTCGCGAGCCATGAGAATCGATTCTTGCGCCGCCGCCAGACGCGCCACCGGCACCCGGAAGGGCGAGCACGAGACGTAATTCACCCCCGCCCTGAGGCAGAAGGCAATGGATTCAGGGTTGCCACCATGTTCGCCGCAGACCGAGATGGTGATATCGGGCTTGGTGGCACGGGCGCGCTCGGCCCCGATGGCGACCAGTTCGCCAACACCGTCGCGGTCAAGAATGTGGAACGGGTCCTCGGAATAGACCCCCTGGCTGACATAAATGCCCATAAAACGGCCCGCGTCGTCGCGTGACAGCCCATAGGTCATTTGCGTCAGGTCATTGGTACCAAATGATAAGAATGCCGAATGTTCGGAAATTTCACCGGCACGCAGTGCTGCGCGCGGAGTTTCGACCATCACGCCAAGACGGTAGGTAAATTCCTTGCGCGTCTCATTACGGACGGCGGCCGCGACAGCGTCGATCCGGGTCTTGACCAGCTCGACCTCACGCCTTGCGCTGACCAGCGGAATCATGATCTCGGGCACGACCGGATCGCCGTTATGGCTGGCCTCGATGGTCGCCTCAAAAATTGCGCGGGCCTGCATGTCATAAATTTCGGGCACGGTGATCCCCAGCCGCACCCCGCGCATCCCCAGCATCGGGTTGAATTCGCTAAGCGCCTCGACCCGGCGGGTCACGTCCGACAGGGGCAGGTCCAGTGATTCGGCCAGCTCGCGCATGCCCTCGCGGTCATGGGGCAGGAATTCGTGCAGCGGCGGGTCAAACAGGCGGATCGTAACCGGCAGGCCCGCCATGATTTCGAACAGCTTGGCGAAATCGCTGCGCTGCATGGGCAAAAGACGCTCAAGCGACAGGCGACGATCTTCAGGCCGTCCGGCAAAGATCATCTCACGCATGGCGGGCAGGCGCTCGTCATCAAAAAACATATGCTCGGTGCGGCACAGGCCGATGCCCTGAGCGTTGAACATGCGGGCGGTGCGGGCGTCCTCGGGCGTGTCGGCATTGGCGCGTACCCTGATGCGGCAATGCGCATCGGCCCATTCCAGCAGCTGGGCAAAGCTATCGTCCAGCGCCGGCTCAAGCATCTCGGCCGCACCGGCCAACACCTCACCCGAGGTGCCGTCGATGGTGATTTCTTCACCCTCATGAAACAACCGGCCGCCAACCATCATCGTGCGTGCACGCGCGTCGATCGAGATACCGCTGGCGCCGACGATGCAGGGCAGACCGATGCCGCGCGCGATCACCGCGGCGTGGCTGGTCATGCCGCCACGCTCCGTCAGAACAGCGACGGCGGCATGCATGCCGCGGATATCCTCGGGCACAGTCTCGCGGCGGACGAGGACGCAACGCTCACCCCGCGCCTCGGCAGCCTGAGCAGCGGCGGCGGTAAAGACGATGCGCCCGGTAGCCGCGCCCGGGCTGGCGTTGATGCCCCTGGTGATGACATCGCGGGGCGCGCGCGGGTCGACCTGATGGTGCAGCAGATCAGAGAGGGCGCGCGGCTCGACCCGCATCACCGCCTCTTCGGGCGTGATGATGCCATCGCGGGCCAGTGCCACGGCGATGCGGACGCTCGCGCGTGAGCTGCGGCCGACCCGTACCGCATCAATGATCGACAGCTTGCCATCCGAGACGACGAATTCGATCTGCATCTCTTCGCGCAGGCGTTCACGCGCGGCGACGCCAAAGCGGACAAGATCGGCGAACACCTGCGGTGCCGCCTCTTCCAGCGAGGGGCCGCGCGGGTCGCGCACGAGATAGAGCGTCTCGGCCCCCTCGCCTTTGGCACGGCCCTGGGTCTGACCCCGGAACCGGCCGGTGATACGCGGCATGCCGGTAACGCTGTCTATGAACTGGATGGTGCCAGAGCCGGTTACGCCCGGCCCGATCGCCAGTGCCATGTGCTGCACCACCAACCCAAGCGGCGCATTGGCCGGCGCACCCTTGGCCTGACGCAAAAGCCGGGCGGTCGGCCCGTCCCAGGCCCGCGCCATACTGCGCAGCACTTCGGCCAGCTGGCGGGCAGGGTCCTGGGGGAATTCTTCGTCCGTTTCGTCCTCATAGGCGCGCAGGGCAGCGGCAAGCCCGCCCTCGCTGTCCGAGAACATGTCGGGGTCCAGCCGCGCAACGTGGATGGCATAGGACTGCACAAAGCCCAGGTAGATCGCATCTGCCGCTGCCTTGCCCCGGCTTTGCACCAGAAGGGCGTGGCGTTCGTGGTTGATGCCGACATTCAGCACCGTTCCCGGTCCGCCCCACGCCGGATCTACTGCCGAGGGGCGCACGCTGACCAGCCCATCCGCACGATCAATGATCGCGGCAAGCCGGGCACGGTCGGGCATCTGCCCGGCAGCAATGGCGCGTACTGCTTCGGCCGAGATGGCGAAGCTTGCCGGAACCGGCAGCTCCATCCGGATCAGACGCTGCAGGCATTTTGCCCGCCAGCCATGACGCGCGGTCTGAATCCCCGCCGAGGGGGTGATTTCGACGATGGCTCCTGGATCAGTCAGCGCGGTCATGATGCCGTCACATTAGGCATGGCAAGCGCATTGCTGCAAGTGCGAAGCGCAGGTCGGCAGCGCGGGGAGCGGGGGCTCTGCCCCCACGCTCCTGCGGCCCCTCAATGGGGCCCCAGGAGCGTTCCCCCGGGGATATTTGGGCACGAAAGAAAGGCTGGGATCAGCCCTCGATCCGGCCGAAATCAGCGATCAGCCGGCCTGCCTCGCGGATGCGGGAGAGCAGGTTCAGGCGGTTGCGGCGCACGATCTGATTGTCGGTATTGATCTGTACCGCCTCGAAAAAGGCGTCGATCGGCGCCCGCAGAGCGGCGATCGCCTGCATCGCAGCAGGGAAATCCTCGCCCGTGACAGCATTGCGGATCGCAGGTTCGGCCTGATCAAGTGCGGCGAACAGGGCGCGTTCCTCATCAGTTTCTGCGAATTTCGGATCAGCGCCGAAGCTGTATTCAACCCCGTCCTTATCCTCGGCCTGGGCGAGGATGTTGCCGGCGCGTTTCAGCCCTTGCAGCAGGTTGGTGCCGTCATTGGTCCGCAGCACGTCGTTCAGCGCCGTGGCACGGTTCACCAGCAGCACGAGATCGTCGCTGCCCGGCATGTTCAGCACGGCGTCGATGATGTCATGACGGATGCCCTGATCGCGCAAATGGACCTTGAGCCGGTCGTAGAAGAAAGCGAGGAGGTCGTTTTGCAGCGTCGCAATCTGCTGATCGCCCTGCCCAGGCTTGAGCGCGGCCAGATGCGCCTCGCCAAAGAGGCGGAAGAGTTCGGACAGGCCAAGGCGCGCACCGTTCACCAGCACCAGCCGGATCACGCCAAGTGCGGCGCGACGCAACGCGAAGGGATCCTTCGACCCGGTCGGCTTTTCGTCGATGGCCCAGAAGCCGGTCAGCGTATCCAGCTTGTCAGCCAGCGCCACCGCGACCGACACCGGCGCGGAAGGCACCGCATCCGAGGGACCGAGCGGCGAATAATGATCTCGCGCAGCATCGGCCACCGCGGCAGGCAGCCCGGCCTCAAGCGCGTAATAACGACCCATGATGCCTTGCAGTTCCGGGAATTCGCCGACCATGGCCGAGCGCAGGTCAAGCTTGGCCACCCTGGCCGCTTGCTCGGCCTGATCGGCATCGGCGCCGACCAGTGGGGCGATCTGACGCGCAAGGGCAGCGATGCGGGTAATGCGGTCGGCCTGAGAGCCAAGCCTGCTCTGGAAGGTCACCGCCTTGAGACCCTCGGCCCAGTCGGTCATGCCTGACCTGGCCTCGCGCAGATCGTTTTCCCAGAAGAAGGCCGCGTCCGAAAGGCGGGCGGCCAGGACGCGCTGGTTGCCCTTGAGGATCGTTTCGCCCTGATCCGAAGTCTCGATATTGGCGACGGTGACAAAGCCCTCGATCCGGCCCGACTTGGGGTTACGGGCCGAAAAGAACTTCTGATGCTCTTTCATCGAGGTTTGCAGCACTTCGGGCGGCAGCGACAGAAAGCGATCCTCGATCGCACCCATCAGCGGCACCGGCCATTCGACCAGACCGGCGACCTCGGTCAGCAGCCCTTCGTCCGGGACAATTTCCCAGCCGCGGGCAAAGGCCAGATTAGCGGCCTCTTGCCGGATCGCCGCCTCACGTTCGGCTGAATCCAGCATCACGCGCGCACGGCGCAGTTTCGCGGCATAATCGTCAAAGCCGGAAACGGTGAATTCCTCGGGTGCCATGAAGCGATGGCCGCGGGTGGTGTTGCTGGCGCGAATGCCTTCGATCTCAAGTGGCACCACACTTGCACCCGATTCGTCCGTGAGCAGGCACAGGATCGAGTGCAGAGGCCGCACCCAGCGCAGATTGCCCGCGCCCCAGCGCATCGATTTGGGCCAGGGAAAGTTACGGATCGCGGCCTCAAGCACCTCGGCCACAATATCGGCCGCCGGACGACCGGGGCGGGTGATGGTGGCGAACCAGACCTGCCCTTTCTTGTCATCGCGGGCCTCAAGCTGGTCACGGGTCAGGCCAGTTGAGCGCAAAAACCCCTCCAGCGCGGCCTCGGGCGCGTCGGTCCGCGGGCCCTTGCGCTCTTCACGGGTGGTGGGGCTATGGGCGCTGAGCCCTTCGATCGCCAGCGTCAACCGGCGCGGGGTGCTGAAAACACCGGCGGAACGGTAAGTCAGGCCGGCCTCGACCAACCCGTCGGTGACGAGTTTCTTGAGGTCCTCGCGCGCGCGGGCCTGCATCCGCGCCGGAATTTCCTCGGAGAACAGCTCGATCAGAAGGTCGGCCATCAGTCCATCACTCCGCGTTCGGGGGTCTTGTCATTGAATTGGTGCCAGCCAAAGGCGCGGCCGTCGGGATAGACCGCAATCACGCGGTCCACATCGGGGCGGACCTCGGCCTGGGAAAGATAGGCCCGGGCGGCCCCGGATTCGATATCAGCGCCAATCTGCCCGGCCTGAAAACAGGAAAACCAGCCCGGGCCGTTCAGCGGCTGCGCCTCGGGGAAGGGTTCGGCCCCTGCGGGCAAAGGCTCGGTCAGGCGAAAACAGGCCCGCCAGCGGATCGGAGAGCTGCTGGCGTCGATGACCTGCACCTCGCTGGCCGGCACAGGCACGCTTTCACCGTTCACAGTCGCGGTCAGCGTGACCGAGGCCGGGTCCAGCCGGTCGTAAAAAGCATATTGCTGCGCGTACCAGACCCCTGCCCCCGCAACGGCGGCAGTAACGATCAGCACAAGGGCGGGAAAGCGGCCGTCCATCCTAGGCCCCAGCCGGGAAGGCGGGCAGCGGCTCGCCCGTGGCGGCCGAGGTGGTCACAAACAGATCCGCACAACGTTTGGCCAGCGCCCCCCCCCTGCCGATATAGGCCTGCCGCTCGGTGACCGAGATCACCCCGCGCGCATCAAGCAGGTTGAACAGGTGGCTGGCCTTGATCGCCTGATCATAGGCAGGATGCGCCATCGGGATCTGCCGCCCGGCGGCATCGGTCTCGGCCGCGGTCAGGATGCGCTCGCATTCGGCCTCGGCATCCTCAAAGTGGCGCAGCAGCATTTCCGTATCGGCCTGCTCAAAGTTCCAGCGCGAATATTCACGCTCGGCCTGACGGAAGATGTCGCCATAGGTCAGCGGGATCGGGCTGTCGGGATGGTTAAACGGCATGTCCATCACATGCTCGACCCCAAGGACATACATCGCCAGCCGCTCAAGCCCATAGGTCAGCTCGCCCGAGACCGGGCGGCAGTCATGCCCGCCGACCTGCTGGAAATAGGTGAACTGGCTGACCTCCATCCCGTCACACCAGACTTCCCAACCCAGGCCCCATGCGCCCAGGGTCGGGCTTTCCCAGTCATCCTCGACAAAGCGGACATCGTGGATCATCGGATCAAGGCCGATGGCGGCAAGGCTGCCCAGATACAGCTCTTGCAGGTTCGGCGGCGAGGGTTTGATGATAACCTGATATTGATAATAGTGCTGCAGGCGGTTCGGGTTCTCGCCATAGCGCCCATCGGTCGGGCGGCGCGAGGGCTGGACATAGGCCGCAGCCCAAGGCCGGGCACCCAGACTGCGCAGCGTGGTCGCCGGGTGGAAGGTGCCGGCACCGACCTCCATGTCATAGGGTTGCAGCACCGCGCAGCCCTGTGCGGCCCAATAGGATTGCAGGCGCAGGATCACGTCCTGAAAGCAGACGGGTTTGGCCGTCTGGTTGTCCTTTGGGCTGGTCATCGGGGCTTCCTTCGGCATAACTGGCAGGAAATGTCTGCCGCCTTCTAGGCAGAGGGCGGCGCAGGGTCAATGAGAGGGACATGCCCATGGGGCGCTTTGCATTCGTCTTTGGTGCGGCTTTGCCGCTGGCTCTCGGCTCGGCCGCGCTGGCCGAGGATGTGGTGATCCGCATCGAGGCCAAGCGCGGGGCCGAGGCCGCTCAGGCCAGCGCCGAGGCATGGGGTGCACAGTTTCCCGATGTCGTAACCTTTCCGTTAAGCGAAGGCTGGGTCGGAATCGCCCTTGGCCCCATGCCGCGCGAAGATGCCGCAGCGCGGCTGGACGAGCTGAAACAACAGCGCAAAGTTCCGGGCGACAGCTTCATTGCCACCGCCGAGGGGCGCAGCTTTACCCCGCTGAACGTGACCGCCGCCGCCGAACCCGCAAACTCTGCCGGCAATGCCTCGACCTTCCCGCAGGACACGGCCGCAGCTGTGACCGGGGATCCGGCATCCCCGGCAGTCGCACCCGAACCGGTCGCCGAACCCGAGCCGGCGAAATTCTTCCTGCGCCTCGAATCAAGCCCCAATCGCGCCAAGGCCGAAGAGATGCTTGAAAAATGGCGCCAGACCCTGCCCGAATCCGGGCTCTGGACCCTGCCAAATGGCCGCTCGGCCATCGCCTTTGGCCCGATGGACGAGGCGACGGGCACCGCCTGGCTCAAGGCGTTCAAAAATGCAGGCGCGGTACCCAAGGACGCCTTCCTCTCACCCGCCGAGGACATGGGTGAGGTCGCCATTGCCGGCAAGACGCCCGAGCTTGGCGCCCCCCCGGCACCCGAGGCCGAGCCGGTTTCCATGCCTCCGCTTGAAGATATCCAGCGTGCCCTGCGTTGGGCCGGCCATTACGAAGGGTCCATCGACGGCAAGGACGGCCCGATGACCCGCGCCGCGATCGCGGCCGAGATCGTGCGCCTGCGGGCCTCTCCCGACACCGCCACCGCCATGGCCGAGCTCATCGCCCGCCGCGCTGCATGGCGGGCCGAAATGGGGCTGGCCGAGCTGCAGGACAGCCACACCGGCCTTACGCTGCCTGCCCCCATGGACAAGCTGCAATTCGAACGGGCAGAGCGTGCACTGTCGATCTATGGGCCCAAGGACGGCTCGGGTGCGGCGCTGATCCTCTTTTCACAGCCCGGCGGCCAACAGGAAATGCTGGACCTGGCAGGTCTTGTCACCGCCCTTGGCTGGGTACCGTCGCCTGAACGCAAGGTGACGCGTGGCGCAGTCACGCTTGATGGTCAGAACCAGACCCATATCGGCCATGCCGAAGCCAGGGTGATCGACGGCCGGGTACAGGGTTTTGTCCTGATCTGGCCGGTCTCGGACCCTGAAAACCAGCACCGCCTCGCGGCTGAAATTTCGGACAACCTGACCCGCTTTGCCCCCGGCGCAGGCGAAGCCCAGCCCGAGGTGCCGGCCATCGCCCCGGCAGACCCCCCCGAGACGCCCGCGCCGGAACCGGCCACCCCCGCGAACTAGCTGCGCCAGAACCGCGGCAGGAACAGGACAAGCACCGAGATCAGCTCAAGCCTGCCAAGGTACATGCCAAAGATCATCAGCCATTTCGACGCGGTGGGGAAATTCGTTACCCCACCGTTATCGGTCATCTCAGGCCCCCAGACAGTTCCAACGTTGGCAATCGCGGTCCAGGCCGCAGTCAGTGCGGTGCGCGGATGCAGCCCGGTCAGTGCCAACCCGATGATCAGCAGCCCAAAGGACAGGATGAACAGGGTAAAGAAGGACATGACCGAATCGATCACGTCCTCGTCCAGTGGGCGGCCATCGTAAAGCAGCGGGAACACCCGATGCGGCGACTGCATACGCCGCAGCTGCGCCTTGACCGCCTGAAACAGCACCAGATAGCGGAACACCTTGACTGAACATGAGGTCGAGCCGGTGCAACCTCCGATCAGCCCGACGACCAACAGGATGACAAAGGGGAAATGCCCCCATTGCGTCACATCCGTTGTGGATAGCCCCGTCCCGGAAAAGGCCGAAACCACGTTGAAAGTAGTTTCCCGGATAACATCCAGAGGGTTTTTTGCCTCCAGCCACAGCAGCCGGTAAAGGACGATCACCGCCACCGCATAAAAGGTCCAGCGCAGATAGGCCCGAACCTGAATGTCGCGCCATAAGGGCTCTGCCGAGCCCCGGATCAGCTGCACCATGCGGATAAAGGGAATCGAGGCCATGATCATAAAGAACGCGGCCGCATATTCCGGCGCACCGATATAGGGGCCGAAACTCGAGTTATAATTGGAAAACCCGCCGGTCGAACAGGTGGACAGCGCAAACACCAGCGCGTCAAACCCCTTCATCCCCAAAAGGATATAGACCACCATGCTACAGGCGGTCATGGCAATATAAACCCCGGTCATCTCGCGCGCGATGTCAAAGGCGCGGGGCAGGATCTTACCCAGAGTGTCAAAACCCTCCGAGCGAAAGAACTGCATCCCCCCGACCTTCATCACCGGCAGAAAGATCATGGCGACAACGATGATCCCAAGCCCGCCTGCCCAGTTCAGAAACGCCCGCCACAGATTCGTGCCCTTGGGCAAACTGTCCAGATCGGGAAAGACCGTGGTCCCTGTTGTGGTCATCCCCGACATGGCCTCGAAATAGGCGTCGGTGAAACTGGCCTGCGGCTCACCCAGCATAAAGGGCAGCGCCCCGGCAACCGGCACGACAAGCCACAGCATCGCGGTAAGCAGGAACACCTGCTGAATCGCAAGCGACTTGTCGGACTGCCGGGTGGACAAGGCGACAAGGCCACCTGCAAGCATGGTCAGAAAGCTGCTTCCCAGAAAGCTCATCCAATGAGCATCGCCATGCCACCAGTCCACCAGCATGGGCAGCGTCATCGCCGCCCCCAGCGTGACCACAACCTTGCCTACGATATTGGCGACGGGACGGATATCGATCATGCCGCCTGCTTGCCCCGCCGCCATGCAACCGTCAAGCGCGTGACGCTTGCGCAAGAACACGTCTGCCCCTATAGAAAAGCCCGATGCGGGTGTAGCTCAATGGTAGAGCAGCAGCCTTCCAAGCTGAATACGTGGGTTCGATTCCCATCACCCGCTCCATCCCCCACCTTCTTTCGTGCTGAAATATCCCGGGGGAGCGCCGCAGGCGCGGGGGCAGAGCCCCCATCCATCCAGCCAGTCACACCGCACAAGCCTTCGCCCTTCCGTTCGGGCCGGGGGCGCCCTATATCCTTCGGGCAACCCGCGGAAATGCGCCGAAAGGAAGCCGATGTCCCAGAAAGCCATGCAGCGCCTGTCCTTCTTTCTGTTGATGGGTCTGACGCTCTATGCTTCCTTTGTAGGCGCTGGCTAAGGGGGCAATGATGGCAAAGCGTTTCGGCGGCCGCTTTTCGCCGCAGCCCCAGCTGGACGGAACCGACCTGCGCGCCCCCGCGCGGCCAGCACCGGGCGAGTTCCGCCACCCGCTCGAATCGCGCACCCGCTGGGTGACGATCATGGCGATCCCCTTTCTCATCAGCGCCTTCTGGCAGGACCCGAACGGACTCGCGCTGCACCTGATCGCCTTTGGCGCCGTTGCCTCGGGCATGTGGATGACCCGCGAGGGACTGCAGGCCGAGGCTGCATATGACGCACGCCGCGTCGCACGCCGACCGGCGATCCCGCGCAAGCTCTTTGGGGGCATCCTGACTGGCCTTGGCCTTGCCATCGGCTCTTATGTGCCGGGGGCAGAGGCAGGCGCAGGCGTGATCGGCTTTGCCGGGGCCATGCTGCACTGGCTGGCATTCGGCACCGACCCGATACGTGACAAGGGGATGGAGGGCATCGACGGTTACCAACAGGACCGCGCCCAACGCATCGTGGCCGAGGGCGAAGCCCATCTGAAGGCCATGCAGGACGCGATTCTGCGGACCGGCGATCGCCGGCTTGAGGCCCGTGTCGGCATGTTCGCTGCCACCGCCCGCGAACTTTTCAGCCATGTCGAGGAAAACCCCGACACCATCTCCGCCGTGCGCCGCTATCTCAGCGTCTATCTGCAAGGGGCGCGCGATGCGACAGTGAAATTCGCCGATCTCTATGTCCAGACCCGCGACCAGCGCGCCCGGCAGGATTATGAAACGCTGCTTACCGATCTGGAAACCGAATTCGCCGCCCGCAGCGCCCGCTTGCTCGAAGGGGGGCGCACCGATCTCGACATTGAAATCAGCGTGCTGCGCGACCGGCTGGTTCGCGAAGGGGTCCGCCCCGCGCCCACCCCACCGGCCGAGCCGGCAGAGCTGCAGCGCCCGATGACACTGGACGATCTGCTGATTCCCCGCGAATCGGAAAAGTCGCGCCGTTAGACCATGCCTCGTTTCGCGCTGCTGATCGAATATGACGGCGGTCCCTTCGCCGGCTGGCAGGCGCAGGCCGACCGCCCCAGCGTGCAAGGCGCGGTCGAGGCCGCATTGGCCCGTCTTGACCCTGGCTTTGCCCAGGGCGCCCGCATCGCTGCCGCCGGTCGCACCGATGCCGGTGTACATGCGACTGGTCAGGTCGCCCATGCCGATCTGATTCGTGACTGGGACCCGTTCCGCCTCTCTGAGGCATTGAACTGGCACCTGAAACCTGCGCCCGTCGCCATCCTTGCCGTGGCAAGGGTCGATGATGAGTTTCATGCCCGCTTCTCAGCCTTTGAGCGGCGCTACCTGTTCCGCCTGATTTCGCGCCGCGCGCCGCTGACGCATGATCGTGGCCGCGCCTGGCAGGTCTCGCACCCGCTGGATCTGGCCGCCATGCGCGAGGGCGCAGCGCATCTGCTGGGGCGGCACGACTTTACCACCTTCCGTTCGACCATGTGTCAGGCGAAAAGCCCGGTGAAAACGCTGGATGAGTTGACGATCACCGAGGCCGAGATCCCGCAAGGGCGCGAATACCGCTTTACCCTGCGCGCACGCTCATTTCTGCATAATCAGGTGCGCTCGATCGTCGGAACGCTTGAGCGGGTTGGCGCGGGCTCATGGCCCCCCGACCGCGTCGCCGAGGCATTGGAGGCGCGCGACCGCGCCGCCTGTGGCCCGGTTTGCCCGCCGCAGGGGCTGTACCTGACAGGGGTCAGCTATCCGCAAGACCCCTTCGCCACAAGCTAGCAGCAGCCGATCATTCGGCCGGAACACCGGGCCGGGTCTGAGAGGGTTGGATCTGGGAAAGCGCCGGCGTCGAAGCCCGCGCGGATTGCAGGCGCGGCCCGCCAGAGACAGCGACTTTCTGCGCTGTGTTCTCGGAGACGGGTTTGCCTGCCTCCAGCTTTTGTCCGCTGGGCACCCGGCGGGCGCGGCGGCCCTGCCAGTTCGGGATCAGCACGGTCATCACCGTATGCCAGATGATCCACAGATCCATGCGCAAGCTGCGGCGGCGCTGATAGATCAGGTCCAGACGCAATTTGGTCGGCAGGCAGCGACGGTAATAGGCGGCCTCGGTCGCCTCTGCCGTCTGGCAGCGCGCCATGATCCGGTCCTCATGCGCATGATAGATCATCGTCGCAAGCCCGGTGACACCTGGCCGGTTCTTCAGCACCTGTGAATAAAGCGCAGGGAAACGTTCGACATATTCGCGCAGCGGCGGACGCGGGCCGACAAAGCTCATATCGCCGCGCAGGATGTTGAAAAGCTGCGGCAGCTCGTCGATGCGGGTACGGCGCAGGATGCGGCCGACACGGGTGATGCGCCAATGCTTATGCCCGCCGGTCGCACCGAAATCCCCTTCGTCCCGCAGCATGGTGCGGAACTTCAGCAGGTTGAACGGCTCACCCGGCGCGCGCATGCGGGGCGCGACGTACAGCAGGGGCCGCCCTTGAGTGACCAGCAAAACCACCGCAACCACGGCCATGACGACCGACAGGGGGACAAGCAGAACAAGTGCCAGAAAAATGTCAAAAAGGCGCTTGCCCAAGGTCATGCCGACCCGGGTCTGCGCCTCTTCACGTGCGATCCAGCCCAGATCGACATTTGTTATCGAGGCCAGATCGCGACGGTCGGCTTTGTCCCAATCGTGGTGAATCGTCACAATACCGTCCCGCGTTTGGCACCTTGGAGAACTTTTCCCGCCTAACATAGCGACTTGCAATTTGAAACTCCTGCAAGCGCGAAACAGAGCGAGACTTGCAGAACCGTGTCCTTTCGGCCAGTCTTTGCTTATTCTGGGCAGCCAAGGCAGGGTACATGCGGAAATTTCTGGTGGTTCTGGATGACACGCGAGAATGTCTGAATGCTATCCGCTACGCCGCTCTACGCGCAGCCAAGACTGGCGGCGGAGTTCAGGTTCTCGGGGTGATTCCGGCCACAGCTATCCAGCATGGCATGGGCGTCGCCGAGGTTATGCGCGCCGAGGCATATGAGCGGATCGAGGCGCATTACGAAGTCTTTGCCAAATGGATGCGCGACCGCCCCGGCATCGAGCCCGAACTGGTGGTCCGCGAAGGAGAGCCCGCGACCGAGCTATTGGCCCAGATCCATACCGATCCCGAAATCGGCGTGGTGGTGCTGGCGGCCGCGACCGAAAACGCCGGTCCCGGACCTCTGGTCACAAGACTGATGCGAGAGGTCGCCAGCCTGCCCTGCACCATCACCATCGTGCCCGGCGACATCTCGCGCGAACGGCTGGAACAGATCACCTGATGAACCGTGGGCTGGCCTTGGCCACGCTTGCGGCGATTCCAGTGCTTGCATGGATATTTCATCAACTTGGCCACCTTGAGGGGCTGCGCCCGCTGACGGCCATTGCAATCGGGCTTGGGCTTTACTGGACACTTATCGTCGGCGCGCTCTGGCATTGCGACGGATGGTCGCTACGCCCTTACCTGCCCCCGGGCCTGACGCTGCTGGCCCTGACAGCATTCGTCGCTGCCTGCGCCCTTTGGGCCGGAACCGCACCGCTGCAACTGTCGGCACATGTGTCTGGCGCGGTCGCTTTGGCCGCGCTGATCAACGGCACCCTGGAAGAGGCTTTCTGGCGTGGCGCACTGATTCCCCGCCCCGGCCCAAGCGCGCAGGCTGTGGCCACAGGGCTATTCATCCTGTGGCATCTGGCCCCTGCCCTTGCCATGGCACGGCTTGATGCGCCGGGCGGCGGGGTTGGCACCATCCTTGGGGCAACAGTGATTGCGCCGTTTCTGATGGCGGCACGGCTGTCCTCGGGGACGGCGGGGGCCGGGGCGATTGCGCATGTGCTGGTCAATTTCCTTGTCTTTGCAAGGCTCGCCGCGGCGAATGGAATACCGGTCTGACTTGACTTGTTCCCCCTTCGATCCCCATATCCGAGGGCAAAGGAGCCCGCGCCATGTTCATCCAGACCGAAACCACCCCCAACCCCGCGACGCTGAAGTTTCTGCCGGGTGAAACCGTGCTCGGCGACGGCACCGCTGATTTCCCCGCGCCCGAGGCTGCGGCCACCAGCCCGCTGGCCCGCCGCATCTTTGCCGTTCCGGGCGTGACCGGGGTGTTTCTCGGTTCGGATTTCGTGACGGTGACCAAGGCCGATGATGCGGTCTGGGACCATCTGAAACCCTCGGTCCTTGGCGCGATCATGGAGCATTACCAGTCCGGCGCTCCGGCCATCGAAGGCGCGACCGGCAGCGCCCATAACGATCAGACCGGCCCCGATGCCGAAATCGTCAACCAGATCAAGGAACTGCTGGACACCCGCGTCCGCCCCGCCGTGGCGCAGGACGGCGGCGACATCACCTTCCACGGCTTTGATCGCGGCGTCGTCTATCTGCATATGCAGGGCGCTTGCGCCGGCTGCCCTTCGTCCACGCTGACCCTGAAAATGGGCATCGAGAACCTGCTGCGCCATTACATCCCGGAAGTGACCGAGGTGCGGCCCGTTGGCTGAGACGTTTTCGCTGGGTTTCGACACATCGGCCGCGCATTGCGCGGCCGCTTTGCTGCAAGGCGACAAGCTGCTGGCCCACCGCCACGAGGAAATGGCCCGCGGCCAGGCCGAGCGTCTGTTTCCTCTGCTTGAAGAGGTGCTGACCGGGGCTGGCGTCGTCTGGAGCCAGCTTTCGGTTCTTGGCTGCGGTATCGGGCCGGGAAATTTTACCGGTATCCGCATCTCGGTTGCGGCGGCGCGGGGGCTCGCCTTGTCGCTTGGCATCCCCGCAGTAGGCGTCGGCGTAACCGAGGCTGCCGCGCATGGCCTGCCTCGCCCCTGTCGTGTCGCTGTCCCCGCCCGTAATGGCGAGGTGATCTGGCAGGATTTCGGCCCCGGCCTTACCTCGATGCCCGAACAGGGAACGTTGCACGATCTGCCTGCGGGGCCACCGTTATTGTCCCCCGTGATGCCACTGGCCGAGGCAATTGCCCGCATTGCGGCCGAACGGCGTGACCATCCGGATCTGCCGCGCCCGGCCCCGATCTATCTGCGCCCGGCCGATGCAGCCCCGGCGCGTGACCATGCGCCGCCCATCCTGCCCTGACGCCGCCATGACCCCCCAAACGCTGGCCGCACTGCATCGCAGCGCCTTTACCACCCATCCCCGCCCATGGTCCGAGCCTGAGTTTAAGGGCCTGTTGACCAGCCCGGCGAATTTCCTGCTGACCCGCCCACCCCACGGCTTTCTGCTGGGTCGTTGCATCGTGGATGAGGCCGAGTTGCTGACGCTGGCCATCGCACCCGAGGCAAGGCGTCAGGGCCTGGCCTCTGCCCTGCTCGACGAATTCGCCGCCACGTCATGCCAGCGGGGCGCGGTCCGGGCATTTCTTGAGGTCGCCTCGGACAATGTTCCGGCCTTGGCACTTTACGCAGGTGCTGGCTGGGAAACCGTTGGAAAGCGACGTGATTATTACGCCTCTGGCGTCGATGCAGTACTGATGCAGCGAACGCTTTGATCCCGGATAAGCCTGTTGACGGATTTGGGCCCATGCGCCCTAATTCGTAAATCCTGGGCTGACTCGCCCGTAACCCGTTTTGAGGCTCGATATGTCCCTGATGAAATCTCTGCTTGCCGGTGCCTGCCTGACTTTCATGCCGCTGGCGGCTCTGGCCGATCCGGCACTGATCTTCGATCTGGGCGGGAAGTTCGACAAATCCTTCAACGAAGCCGCCTATGAAGGCGCCGAGCGCTGGAAGGCCGAGACCGGGGGCAGCTACAAAGAGCTGGAAATGCAGTCCGAGGCGATGCGCGAACAGGCGCTGCGTCGGCTGGCGCAATCGGGGGCCAATCCCATCGTGATGACCGGCTTTGCCTTTGGCGAGGTGCTGAACAAAATCGCCCCGGACTATCCCGACACGAAATTCGTCATCATTGACACGACCGTCGAACAGCCGAACGTACAATCCGTGGTCTTTACCGAGGAACAGGGCTCGTATCTCGCCGGGATCGCGGCAGCCAAGGCCTCGAAATCCGGCACGGTCGGCTTTATCGGCGGCATGGATATCCCGCTGATCCACAAGTTCGAATGCGGCTATGCCCAAGGGTTCAAGGCCGCCCGCCCCGATGGCAAGGTCATCATCAACTATACCGGCACCACCCCCGCAGCATGGAACGACCCGGTGAAGGGGGGCGAGCTGCTCAAGGCGCAAGTCTCGCAACAGGCAGACGTGGTCTATGCGGCGGCTGGCGGTACCGGCATTGGCGTGCTGCAGGCGGCGGCAGATGCCGGAGTGCTGTCGATTGGTGTCGACAGCAACCAGAACCACCTGCATCCGGGCAAGGTGCTGACTTCGGTCGTCAAGGGCGTCGACGTCTCGGTTTATGAGGCGTTCAAGGCCGGGGCCGAGGTCCAGCCGGGCATCAAGGTCATGGATCTTGCCTCGGGTGGGGTATCGCTGGCGATGGACGACAACAACAAGCCGCTCATTACCGACGAGATTACGGCCGCCGTCGATGCCGCCGCCAAGGCGATCACCGCAGGCGAAATCAAGGTGCATGACTACATGACCGACAACACCTGCCCGGTTCAGTAACATGGCGCTTGCTGGCGCGACAGGCACGGCCCCCGCAATCGAATTGCGGGGGATTTCCAAGGCCTTCGGGCCGGTGCAGGCAAACCGGAACATCGACCTGGTCGTGCCCCGCGGCACGATCCACGGCATCATCGGCGAAAATGGGGCCGGGAAATCGACGCTGATGTCGATCCTCTACGGCTTTTACCGTCCCGATGCCGGCGAGATCCTGATCGGCGGCCAGCCGGTCACGATCAGCGACAGCCAGGCGGCGATCCGCGCCGGCATCGGCATGGTGTTCCAGCATTTCAAGCTGGTGCCGAATTTCACCGTGCTGGAAAACATTATCCTTGGGGCCGAGGACCGAGGGTTTCTGCGCCATTCGCTGTCCCGCGCGCGAGGCGAGTTAAAGCGCCTGGCCGAGGAATATGGGCTGCAGGTCGACCCCGACGCGGCAGTCGAGGAATTGTCTGTCGGCCATCAGCAACGGGTCGAGATCCTCAAGGCGCTTTATCGTCAGGCCGATATCCTGATTCTGGACGAACCGACCGGCGTTCTGACCCCGGCCGAAGCAGACCACCTGTTCCGCATCCTGCGTGGCCTCAAGGATGAGGGCAAAACCATCATCCTGATCACCCACAAGCTGCGCGAGATCATGGAGATCACGGACAACGTCTCGGTCATGCGGCGAGGTGAGATGGTGGCCTCGGTCCGCACTGCCGGGACGAACCCGACAGAGCTGGCCGAACTGATGGTGGGACGCAAGGTTCTGCTGCGGGTCGAAAAGACCCCCGCCCAGCCCGGCGCACCGGTGCTTGAGGTTCGGGGCCTTGGCATGGTCGATGCGGACGGGGTCGAGCGGCTGCGCGGCATCGACCTTGAAGTCCGCGCGGGCGAAATCGTCGGCATCGCAGGCGTGGCAGGAAACGGCCAGACGCAACTTCTTGAAATTCTGGGTGGTTTTCCCGAACCCGGTGCAAGGTTGCAGGGCGAAATCCGGCTGAACGGCACGCCCCTGCCCCTTAGCGGCACTGGCGCAGACGGCCGCGCCCGGCGCGCAGCGGGAATAGGCCATGTCCCCGAGGACCGGCAGGTCGAGGGGCTGATCATGGATTTCTCGGCCTGGGAAAACAGCGCCTTTGGCTATCACGACGCGCCGCAATTCCAGAACGGGCTGCTGATGGACAATGCCGCGATCCGCGCCGACGCGGCCGACAAGATGCAGCGTTTCGACGTCCGCCCCCCGAACCCCGACCTTGCGGCCAAGAATTTCTCCGGCGGCAATCAGCAGAAAATCGTGGTCGCGCGCGAGATCGAGCGTAACCCCGATCTGCTGCTGATCGGCCAGCCAACACGCGGGGTGGATATTGGCGCGATCGAGTTCATTCACAAACGCATCGTAGCCCTGCGCGATGCGGGCAAAGCGGTGTTGCTTGTCTCGGTCGAACTGGATGAAATTATGGCGCTATCTGACCGCATCGCGGTGATGTTTGACGGCCGGATCATGGGTGAGCGTCTGCCGGCCAGCACCACGGCCGGAGAGCTGGGCTGCCTGATGGCCGGGGTCGAACCCGCCGCGGCACCGGCGACCAGCGGAGGCGCCGAATGACGCGCTGCATGTCCCGGCCCAGAGGGCCCCAGAATATGAATATGCCGGGAGGGGCAGGTTAATGGAGCGAATGCCGAAATGGGCGGATGTGATCGTGACGCCGCTGATCTCGCTGGCTCTGGCCTTTGCCATCTCGGCGCTGGTGATCCTGGCCATCGGGGAAAGCCCGGTCGAGGCGCTGAAGGTCATGGTCGAAGGGGCGCTCGGCTCTAGCTACGGCTGGGGATTCACCCTCTATTACACGACGAATTTCGTCTTTACCGGCCTTGCCGTCATGGTCGCCTATCACGCTGGCCTCTTCAACATCGGGGGCGAGGGGCAGGCCGCGATGGGTGGGCTGGGCGTGACACTGGTGGTGCTGGCTCTGCCCTGGCCGCATTGGGCGCTGGCGCTGCCCGCCGCCGTGGTGGGCGCTGCGCTGTTTGGCGCGCTCTGGGCGCTGATCCCGGCCTGGCTGCAGGCCAAGCGTGGCAGCCATGTCGTCATCACCACGATCATGTTCAACTTTATCGCCGCGGCGCTGCTGAACTATGTGCTTGTGAACCTGCTGCGCCCGGTGGGCAGCATGGACCCTGCCTCGGCGAATTTTCCGCCGGCGACCCATCTGCCCAAACTTTCCGATATGGCGCTGGCATTCGGGATCGACTGGGGCAGGAACACCCCGGCCAATATCGCCTTTTTCATCGCCATCATCGCTTGCCTGCTGGTCTGGTTGCTGATCTGGCGCACGCGGCTGGGTTATGAGATCCGCGCTTTCGGCAAGTCCGAGCCAGCCGCGCTTTACGCCGGTATCTCTCCGGTAAGGATCACCGTGGTCGCCATGCTGATATCCGGCGCGCTGGCAGGTCTGATGGCGGTCAACAACGTCATGGGCGAGGCCGAGAGGCTGGTCCTGAATGCCGTCGAGGGCGCGGGCTTCATCGGCATCGCCGTCGCGCTGATGGGACGCAACCATCCGCTTGGCGTATTCCTTGCCGCGCTGCTTTTTGGTTTTCTTTATCAGGGCGGAGGAGAGCTTGCCCTCTGGACCTCGATTCCGCGCGAACTGATCGTCATCATTCAGGCATTGGTGATCCTGTTCACCGGGGCGCTCGACAACATGGTGCGCATGCCGCTTGAGCGGCTGTTCCTGACCCTGAACCGCAAGAGAGGCTGAGATGGATTTCGCAACCATCCTGCAAATCCTTGATTCCGCCATGCGGCTGATGACGCCCCTGCTGCTCGCCTGCCTCGCCGGGCTTTACTCGGAACGTGCCGGCGTCTTTGACATAGGACTTGAGGGCAAGATGCTGATGGCGGCCTTTGCCTCGGCCTCGGTCGCCTATGCGACAGGCAGCGCCTGGGCCGGGCTTCTGGCAGGGATCACAGGCGCAGTGGCGCTGGCGCTGCTGCACGGGCTTGCCTCGATCACCTTCCGGGGCAATCAGCTTATCTCGGGCGTGGCGATCAACTTTCTCGCTTCGGGGCTGACCGTTCTGCTAGGGCAAAAGATCTTTGAGCTCGGCGGCCGAACCCCCTCGCTATCCGGCGCGGCGCGGTTTGACGCGATCACCCTGCCCTTTGCCGACAGCCTGCGCCCGGTGCCGGTGATCGGCCCGATCTATGTCGAGCTGATCTCGGGCCACACGATCCTTGTCTATGTCGCCTTCGCCATCGTACCGCTGACCTGGTGGGTGCTTTACCGCACCCGCTTTGGCCTGCGGCTGCGCGCGGTGGGCGAGAACCCGGCCTCGGTCGATACCGCCGGGGTCTCGGTCACGCGGCTGCGTTATGCCGCAGTGCTGATCTGTGGCCTGCTTTGCGGGCTTGCCGGGGCCTATCTCGCCACTGGCATTTCCGCTGGTTTCGTCAAAGAAATGACCGCCGGACGCGGCTTTATCGCACTGGCGGCACTCATCTTCGCCAAATGGCGACCATGGAGCGCATTGGGCGCAACCTTCCTCTTTGGTCTGCTCGAGGCAGTGGCGAACCGCTTTCCCAATCTGGACCTCGGCTTTGTCACCGTGCCGTCGATGTTCATGAACGCGCTGCCTTATATCCTGACCGTCATCATCCTGGCCGGCTTTGTCGGCCGCGCCATACCGCCCCGCGCGGGAGGAGAGCCCTATGTCAAAGAGCGCTGAGCTTGCCCGCCTGATCCAGGGCCGTGCCGGAAACGCCGCACCCGAATACGGGCTGATCCTCGGCTCTGGCCTCGGGCATCTCGCCAGCGCGGTAGAAGGCACCGCAATCCCCTATTCCGACCTGCCCGGCTTTCCCCATGCCGGGGTTTCGGGCCATGTGCCGCAGCTCGTGATCGGCCAGTTCGAAGGCCGCCGCGTCGCGGTCTTCGGCGGCAGGGCGCATTATTACGAAGCGGGCCGCGCGGATGTGATGCGCCTGCCGCTTGAGGTGCTCAAGGCGCTTGGCTGCGAACGGCTCTTGCTGACAAATGCCGCCGGCAGCCTGCGCGCCGAGATGCCGCCCGGCTCACTCATGCTGCTTTCGGACCATATCGCTTTCGCGGGCACCAACCCGCTGATCGGCGAACCTTCCGAGGCCCGCTTCGTACCCATGACCAAAGCCCATGACCCGCAAATCCGCGCCGCCCTGAAAGCCGCTGCCAAGGCCGAGGACATCCCCCTGCCCGAAGGCGTCTATTGCTGGTTTTCAGGTCCCTCGTTCGAAACCCCGGCCGAAATCCGCGCCGCCCGCACCCTCGGCGCTGACGCGGTCGGTATGTCCACCGTGCCCGAGGTGATTCTCGCACGCTTTCTCGGCCTCAAATGTGCAGCCGTCTCGGTCATCACCAATATGGGCGCGGGGCTTTCGGATGAATCGATCAGCCACGAACATACCAAGGCGATGGCCCCGCTCGGTGCCGCCAAGCTGGAACGCATCCTGCGCCGCTTTCTGACCCAGAGCAGCTGACAGCGTTTCTTTCGTGTTCAAATATCCCCGCCGGAGGCACGCAACCTGACCACCGGCGCTACCCCGCCAGATTCATCCCGGCCAGCACCGCCTCGACCCGATCAGCTGCGCCCTCGGGGTCCTCAAGGCTTTCCAGCGCCACTACGGGCCCCCGCCCGTCATCATGGCGTGCCCGGTGCTTGTCATAGCGCGGGTCGTAATGATGACGCATCAGCCCCTCGGCAAGCCCAGCCCAATCGGCGACGTCAATCAGGCGCAACCAATCCTCTATCCGCTCGGCCGGATGCAGCGGTCGCAGCAGGTCCACGATGCGCGCCACAGCTGCGGGGTCGGCGCTGGTGTCGGCATAGACCCGGGCAGTATAGGCGGCGCGAGCTTCGACCGGAACGGCCAGCCGGATACGCGGCGCGGCAATGATCGCCTGCCAGATACCGCGTGGCAGGTTCACGTCACCGATGCGCGAACTCTCGGCCTCGACAAGCAGCGGCCGGCTTGAATCCAAAGCCTCCAGCGCCACGGCAAGTCGACCCTCGAAACATTTCTGGCTGGGCTGACCACCGGGCATCGCGCCAAACAGGCTGCCACGATGATTTGCAAGCCCCTCAAGGTCGATGACCTGATGACCACGTGCGGCAAGGCGCTGCAGGATCTCGGTCTTGGCACTGCCGGTATTGCCGTCCAGCACCACGACAGGTGCGGTGACCAACTGCTGCACCCGCTCAACCACCAGCGCACGCCATGCCTTGTAACCTCCCCCGACGCGCCCGACGCGCCAGCCGATCTGGGCAAGAATGGTCGCAAAGGCACCCGACCTCTGACCGCCCCGCCAGCAATAGACCAAGGGCCGCCAGCCGCCGCCATGCCCGGCCAGCGACCCGGCAATGTGGCGCGCGGCATTGGCGGCGACCATGGCACCACCCAGCTTGCGGGCATCAAAGGGGGAAACCTGTTTGTAGATCGTGCCGACCTGGGCACGTTCCTCGTCCGACAGCACCGGCAGGTTGACCGCGCCGGGCAGATGATCCTCGGCATATTCCGACGGAGATCGGACGTCGATAATGGTGTCGAATCCGGCAAGCGCCGGATCCGACAGCGATTTCAGGCGGATATCCACTTAGTAGACGTAGACCGGAGTCCCGATCGGAACCTGCTCATACAGGTCCATCACTGCCTCGTTACGCATACGGATACAGCCGTTCGAGACAGCCCGGCCGATCGAATTCGGCTCGGTCGTGCCGTGAATGCGGATCGCGGTGTCGTTGCCCTTGGCGTCATAGAGATACAGCGCGCGCGCACCCAGCGGGTTGGTCGGACCACCCGGCATGCCATCAGCCCATTTGGCATATTGTGCGGGCTTGCGCTTGATCATCGCAGGGGTCGGCGTCCAGCTTGGCCATTCGGTCTTGCGACCGACCGTAGCGCGACCTTTCCAGACCAGCTCATCCTTGCCCACGGCAACGCCATAGCGGATCGCCCGGCCCGGAGCGATGACGTGGTACAGGAAAAAGTCCTTGGAAACCACGACGATGCTGCCAACCTCGAAATCGCTGCGGATTGCAACCTCGGTCGGGGCATAGGGGTCGCGCTTGGGCTCGGCACGTTTCGTCTGCGCCGCTGGCTGAGCCCGCTCCTGGGTCAGAGCCAGCGTAGGCACGGCCACCAAAGGCAACGCGGCCATCAGCATCTGTCTGCGATTCATCTGTTTGTCCCAAATTCTTCGATGTTCCTTGATCCAGCGCCTAACCTCTTGAACCGCCCGGATCAACTCAAAGCGCCGTGACGCGGTTGAAACGCGCAAGGAACGTGCCCAGGTTACATCAGGAAAGGACCGTCTGCCATGATCCGTGCAACCTGCGCCCCGACTGAACGCCTGCCGCGCCGCGCGGCCACACGTGTCCCGCATCTGTGCCGGGATCGGAGTGGGCGTGGTTGTCGCTGTCATGTCTCTGCCCGGCTGCGGCAGGCCCGACCGGCACTTGCCGGCAATGGCCACGCGCTGCGCTGGCGCCCCGACCCCGGTAAAGGGGTACCGCGCCATCAGGTCCTGCATCACCAGCCCCAGCGCCAGCAGGCTCCGCCGTTTCCTGTCTGAATAGCGCCCTTCCCGCATTCTGACAGGGTAAGCCAATGAGAAATCATCATAACGATGCCGAGCTGACCATCGCCGGCATGAGCTGTGCCTCTTGTGTAGGCCGCGTCGAAAAGGCGCTGGCCGCTGTACCGGGGATCGAAAACCCGCAGGTCAACCTTGCGACCGGACGCGCACGCTTTGTCGTGAACTCTGCCGATGCCCTGCCCCGCGCAATCGAGGCGCTGGCCGGTGCCGGTTATCCGGCCGAACCGCTGGAGACCCGGCTGAACATCGACGGGATGACCTGCGCCTCTTGCGTCGGTCGCGTCGAAAAGGCGCTCTCGGCCATGCCAGGCGTGACTTCTGCGCAGGTCAATCTGGCCACCGGCAGCGCCACAATCCACCATTCCCCCGCCGTAACGCCCCAGACGCTGGCCGAGACGGTCACCGCCAAGGGTTATCCCGCGCAGGTGCAGGCCGAGGCAGGCCACCACATGCACGACCACTCGGCCGATGCCGCCACGCTTCGGCGCAATTTCCTGATCGCGCTGGTTCTCACCCTGCCGATCTTTGTGGCCGAAATGGGTGGCCATATCTTTCCGGCCTTCCATCACTGGCTTTCCATGGCGCTGGACCAGCGCCTGCTGTGGATTGGCGAATTCGTGCTGACGACGGCGGTGCTGGCGGGACCGGGGCGGATGTTCTTTCGCATCGGCTTTCCCGCCCTGATGCGCCGCGCACCCGAGATGAACAGCCTGGTCGCGCTTGGTGCCTCGGCGGCGTGGCTCTATTCGACCGTGGCAACCTTTGCGCCGGGCCTGCTGCCGTCTGAATCAGTGCATGTCTATTACGAGGCCGCCGCCGTCATCGTCACGCTGATTCTGCTGGGCCGCTGGCTTGAGGCGCGGGCCAAAGGACAGGCGGGCGACGCCATCCGCCGCCTGATCGAGCTTACCCCAGACACCGCCCGGGTCGAACGGAACGGCAGCATCCGCGACATTCCGGTGGCCGAACTGCGCACCGGTGACATCGTCCACCTGCGCCCGGGCGAGCGGGTGGCCGTCGACGGTGTGCTGACCGAGGGCAGCGGCGCCATCGACGAATCCATGCTGACGGGCGAGCCGGTTCCAGTCACCAAAACGACCGGAGACCCCGTGACCGGCGGCACGGTCAACGGCACCTCGGCCCTTGCCTATCGCGTCACCGCCACGGGTGGCGACACGGTTCTTGCGCGCATCATCCGCATGGTCGAGGATGCACAGGCAACCAAACTTCCGGTTCAGGCACTGGTGGACCGCATCACCGCGGTCTTTGTTCCGGTCGTGATCGGGCTTGCGATCCTGTCCTTTGCGCTGTGGCTGATCTTTACCGGCTCGCTCGGGCAAGCGATGGTTGCGGCGATATCGGTCCTGATCATCGCCTGCCCCTGTGCAATGGGGCTGGCGGTGCCGGTCTCGATCATGGTCGGCACCGGGCGGGGTGCCGAACTGGGCGTGCTGTTCCGGCGCGGCGATGCGCTGCAACGGCTGGCCGATGCCCGCATCGTCGCCTTTGACAAGACCGGAACGCTGACCCAGGGCGCGCCCGCCCTGACCGCGATCAAGGCCGAGGGCATGACGCCCGAAGATGCGCTGCGCCTTGCCGCGTCTGCCGAAGCACGTTCCGAGCATCCTCTTGCCGCCGCCATCACTGCTGCCGCCCGTGACAAAGGGCTGGAGCTGCCACCGGCCGAGGACGTCCAGGCCACGGTGGGACGCGGCCTGTCAGCCCGGGTCGAGGGACGCGCACTGCTGATCGGCAATGCCGCCGCACTGACCGAAAGCGGGATCACCACCTCGTCCACGCTGATCGCGGCTGCCCGGGGATGGGCTGCGAATGGCGCAACCCCCGTGCATCTGGCCGTCGACGGCCAGCATGTAGCAGCCATGGCGCTGGCCGACCCGATCCGCCCCGAGGCTGCGGAAACGGTGGCAAAGCTGCACGAACTGGACCTGCAGACTGCGATGATCTCGGGTGATGTGCAGGCCACGGCCGAGGCGGTTGGCCGCCAGCTTGGCATCGACCGCGTGACCGCTGGCGTCCTGCCCGAGGGCAAGCTGGCCGCGATCCGCGATATGGGCGCAGGCACGGTCTTTGTCGGTGACGGGATCAACGACGCCCCGGCGCTTGCCGCGGCCGAGACCGGCATCGCCATCGGCACCGGCACCGATGTCGCCATCGAATCGGCCGAGGTGGTTCTGATCGGCGGCGACCCGTTGGGCGTGGTGCGTGCCATCCGCCTGTCGCGCAGCGTCATGCGCAACATCCGGCAGAACCTGTTCTGGGCCTTTGGCTATAATGCCGCGCTGATTCCGGTGGCCATGGGGGCGCTGGTGCCCTTTGGCGGGCCACAGCTTTCGCCCATGCTGGGGGCGGGTGCGATGGCACTGTCATCGGTCTTTGTGGTCAGCAACGCATTGCGCCTGAAACGAGCCGGATAATGCTGAGAATCCTTGTCCTGATCATGACCCTGGCCGCCGCACAGATGGCGGCGGCCGCCCCGCTGCGCATTCTCGCCTTTGGCGACAGCCTGACCGAAGGTTATGGTCTGCCGCGCCATCACGGGCTGGTGCCGCAGCTGCAGAGCTGGCTAAAGGCGCGTGGCCATGACGTGGTTGTGCTGAACGGAGGCCTTTCGGGCGACACCACCGCCGGCGGGCGGGTACGGATCGGCTATTCGCTGGCCCGCCATAAACCCGATGCGGTGATCGTCGAGCTGGGCGGCAACGACCTGCTGATGGGTTTCGGTCCGGCCATGGTCGAGGACAATCTGGATTCGATTCTGAAACAGGCCGGCAAGGGCGGAAAGCCGCTCTTGCTGGTCGGCATCGCCTTGCCAGACGAGAACGATCCGCTGCGCGAGGACTGGGCCACGATCTGGCCCCGCCTGGCCCAAAAACACGGCACCTTGCTGATGGAAAACCTCTACCAGCCGCTTTTTGACCTGCCGGGCGAAGATTACAAAACCATGCTGCAATCCGACAAGCTGCATGCCTCGGCTGAGGGGGTCAGACTGATCATCGAATCGCTGGGCCCCAAGGTCGAGGAACTGATCGCCGCTGCCAGCATCCCGCGCTGATCACCAGAGGTAAGCGGTTAGCGCCCGTTCCGAACCGGTAAGCGCGCCCCGACCTTGCCGCAGGTTCCGAAATCCAGCACCAGATCGACCTCCTCCCCCTCGGCCAGCGGGTGATTCAGCCCCATCAGCATCAGATGTTCGCCCCCGCGGACGAGTTCGTGGCGCCCCCCGGCAGGGATCGCGACCGGGTCCATCTTGACCATGCGCATCATCCCGCCCTCTTCGCGGTTGCCGTGCAGCTCAACCCGCTGAGCGGCCTCAGAGGCAGCGGCAGAAAGTGTACAGGCCGCCTGCCCCTGATTCTCGATCACCATGAAAGCCGCGCCGGACCGGGGATTGGTCGAGCGGACATAGCCATCGCGCAGCACCAGATCCTGTCCCAGCACGGCGCAGGGCAGCAAGGTCAGACAGAAAGCGGCAGAAAGGAATTTCATGGCAGGCCTCATTCCGGTCGCAGCGGGTTAAGCCAAGGATGCCAGAGAGCATTCACGCGAAAAAGCCCCGCCGGGAACGGCAGGGCGCACGCATCCTCAACGGGGCCAAATCGGAACCCCTGTCAGGAAATCGCGAATCAGGCTTTCGCCAGATCGCGCTTGATTTTCAGGGCACGCTCGGACAGCTCAGAGTCCTTGGCCTTGGCCAGGAAAGCGTCCAGACCGCCACGGTGGTCAACCGAACGCAGCGCCGCGGCCGAGATGCGCAGCTGGAAGCTGCGGCCCAGTTTCTCCGACAGCAGCGAAACTTCGTTCAGGTTCGGCAGAAACCGGCGGCGGGTCTTGTTGTTGGCGTGGGACACGTTGTTGCCGCTCATCGGGCCCTTGCCGGTCAGTTCGCAAACGCGCGACATGATCTTGTTCCTTCGCTTCGATCCTGCACGGGCGTCTGCCCGCAATATGAAAGGGCGCCGCGTGGCAGCGCCCGGAAATCCGTTTGCGGGGGATAAAGGCAGACGGCCAGCGCGTCAAGCCTTTTCGCCGGGTTTTCGCGGCCCGTCGCCCCGGATTACGGCGGAATATGCCCGGTTTTCATGATCGAGCAAAGCCCGTTTGCGCCACAGCCCGCCACCATAGCCGGTCAGCTGCCCGTCCAAACCGGTTACGCGATGGCAGGGAATCACTATGGCAAGCTGGTTGGCGCCATTTGCCCCTGCCGCAGCCCGCACTGCCAAAGGCCGCCCGACGCGCCGCGCAAGCTCGCTGTAACTGATGGTGATGCCCGGAGGGATCTGCTGCAGCGCCTGCCAGACCTCTTGCTGAAAAGGCGTGCCATACAGCGCCAGAGGCAGGTCGAACCCGGCAAGCGTTCCGGCAAAATAGCCGGCGATCTGGCCCTCGGTCCGGTCGATGACGGCATTCCGTCCGGCGCTGATGCCTCCCCCGGCAATCCGGTGCAGGCGCGTCAGCTCGGCGGGCAGTTCCTTGCGCTCAACAAACTCCAGCAGATGCAGCCGGGCGTCATCTGCAACCGCGATCATCCCGCCAAGGGGTGTGCTGAACCCCGCCGCCACAAGAGCCATCTGCCCGCCCGAGACCGGCGCAAGCAGCTCTGCAAGCGCCGGGCCGGGATCAGGCTGCGGGTCAGGCCCTACGCTCATGCGCCTGCAGCCCGGCGTCAGAAGCGTCCAGCCAATCGAGCATCTGCGCCGCCGCCGAATCAGGGTCGCCTTCCCCCCGCGCCACGGCATCCCCAACCTCGCGCAGTCGGGCGCGCACCTCGGGCCGCTCAAGCCGTGCCAGCAGACCCGCGCGCAGCTCGGACAGGAACCAATGGCGCGCCTGCTCGGCCCGCCGGGCCACAAAATGACCATGATCGCGCCGCCAATCGGCAAGCCAGGTCATATTATCCCAAGCCTTTTCCAGCCCCACGCCGGTATAGGCAGAGACCGGCAGTGCCTTGGGGAACCCCTCGGGGTCATAGGGGCGCTTGCGCAAAAGCCGCAGCGCACCCGCGTAATCGGCAACCGTGCGCAGGGCAGTTTCACGCAGATCGCCGTCTGCCTTGTTCACCAGGATCAGGTCCGCGATCTCCATGATGCCGCGCTTGACCCCCTGCAGCTCATCGCCGCCAGCAGGGGCCAGCAGCAGGATAAAGAGGTCCGACATCTCGGCAACCAGCGTTTCGGACTGACCAACACCCACCGTCTCGATCAGGACGACGTCAAAGCCCGCCGCCTCGCACAACCGCACCGTTTCGCGGGTACGGCGCGCCACCCCGCCCAGCTCGGCCCGCGAGGGTGAGGGGCGGATAAAGGCGTTCGGATCGCGGCTGAGCTCTTCCATCCGGGTCTTGTCGCCCAGAATCGAGCCGCCCGAACGTGCCGAGCTGGGATCAACCGCCAGCACAGCGACCTTAAGCCCCTGCGCAGTCAGCATCTTGCCAAAAGCCTCGATAAAGGTCGATTTGCCGACGCCCGGCGTGCCCGACAGGCCGATGCGCAGCGCCTGCCGCCGGGGCAGCTCGGCCATCAGCGCCACGGCACGGGCGCGATGGTCAGGACGGGTGCTTTCGATCAGCGTAATCGCGCGGGACAGCGCGCGGCGATTGCCCTGCGTCAGGGGTTCGGTCAGTTCATCCATGGCCACTCCCGGCGGCGTCCTAGCAAGGCGGGGGTCGACTGCCCCGCCCCTTGTGGATATTTCCACCGAGGGGACATGTAAACGCCGGGCGGTTGTGACGGATCGGCGCGGGGTGATGTCCGGACGCAGAAAACGGGGCGGATCATGCCGACACGGCGGGCAATATTGGCGGGAATGGCAGCGGCTCTGGCTGGACCTGCCATGGCCGCGCCGCGCCTGCAGCTGATGATGGTGCGGCGTCGGGGCTGCGTCTATTGCGCACAATGGGACCGCGAGATTGCCCCCGTCTATGCCAGCCACCCCGAGGGCCGCGCTGCGCCCTTGCTGACGGTCGATCTGGACGGTCCCTATCCCGACGGGCTGGCGCTGGCGCGGCGACCATGGCTGACCCCGACATTCATCCTGCTGCAGGACGGGGTCGAGATGGCCCGCTTTGAAGGCTACCCCGGCCGCGACCGTTTCTTTGACGTTCTGCGCGATATGCTGGCCCAGGCGGCGGGCTGAGGCTTTCACCCCGGTCCGCTTTGGTTTATCCCATCGCAAGTAAGTACTTACCTAGACACGGGTCAGCCATGCACGACATCCGCGCAATCCGCGAGAATCCCGCCGCTTTCGACGCCGCACTTGGCTTGCGCAACCTGCCGCCGGCTTCTCCCGAAATTCTGTCGCTGGATGCCGACCGCCGTTCCCGCATCGCCGCGGCCGAGGCCGCGCAGGCCGAACAGAACAAGGCCAGCAAAGAGGCCGGCGCCGCCAGGGGTCGCGGCGACGAGGCGGAGTTCCAGCGCCTGCGCAACCTCGTCACCGCCAAGAAGGACGAAACCGCCCGCCTGCAAGCCGAGGCCTCGGCGCTGGATGCCAAGCTGCGCGAGCTGCTGCTGACCATCCCCAACCTGCCACTCGACAGCGTGCCGCCCGGCAAGGATGAGGATGACAACGTCGAGATCCGCCGCTGGGGCGAGCCGCGCACCCTGGATTTCACCCCCCGCGAACATTTTGAGATCGAAGGCGTCAAGCCCGGCATGGATTTTGAAACTGCTGCGAAACTGGCAGGCTCACGCTTTGTCGTGCTGTCGGGCGGCGTCGCCCGCATCCATCGCGCGCTTGCCCAGTTCATGCTTGACCTGCACGGCAACGAGCACGGGCTGACCGAGACCTGGACCCCGGTGCTGGTCCTGTCCGAAATGATGGAGGGTACGGGCCAGTTGCCGAAATTCGGCGAGGACAGCTATCAGACCCGCGAAGGCTGGTGGCTGATCCCGACCGCCGAGGTGACGCTGACCAATATCGTCAATAACGAGGTCATCGACCACTCCAGCCTGCCGCGCCGCTATGTGGCGCACAGCCAGTGCTTCCGCTCTGAGGCAGGCAGCGCCGGGCGCGACACCGCAGGTATGCTGCGTCAGCACCAGTTCGAAAAGGTCGAGATGGTGTCGATCACCGATGCCGGATCGGGACCGGCCGAGCACGCCCGCATGACCCGCTGTGCCGAGGCGGTGCTGGAGCGGCTGGGTCTGCCCTATCGCACCATCGTACTTTGCGGTGGCGATATGGGCTTTGGCGCGCGCATCACCCATGACCTCGAAGTCTGGCTGCCCGGGCAGAACCGCTACCGCGAGATTTCCTCGGTCAGCTATTGCGGCGATTTTCAGGCGCGGCGCATGAATGCGCGCTATCGCCCGGCGAATGGCGGCAAGCCCGAGTTCGTCCATACCCTGAACGGCTCGGGTCTGGCGGTCGGCCGGACGCTGATCGCGGTGCTGGAAAACGGCCAGCAAGCCGACGGTTCGGTCGTCCTGCCCGAGGTGCTGCATCCCTATCTGGGCGGAAAGACGCGGCTAGGGGCTGACGGCCAGCTGATCTGAGTCAAAAAAAGGCGGTCCGGCGCGCAACTTCATGCGCGTTGGCGGCGTTTCCTGCTCATGTCGCGCGTGGGTACCTTGTTGCTGGTTCTGGCTGCGCTGGTCTTTATGGCCAGCACGGTCTTTCACGCCATGACGCCCGCGCAAGAAGGCGTGACACTGGCCGAGCGGGGCATTGCGCTGGCGGGCCTTCAGCGCCTCACCGAGCAGCCACAGCAAATGGATCTGCCGGGGCTGTTCCTGCAACCCGGGGGCCCTGGCATGGCCGGGCTGATGGTCGTGACCATGGTGGCGCTGGTCTATCACCTTGCCCGCTGTTTCGTTCTGCCGGGCCCGTGGCGGCAGGCCAGACGCAACGATGGCGGGGCCGTGCAGGGGCCACTGATCCTTGGGCTGGTCCTGGGGGCGATCTGGCCCTGGCTTTTGCCCGGACAGCCGGTGGTGGCGCTGGTACTGGCTGCCGCAATGCTGACGGCATTTCTTGCCGCGGCCATGCGCGGCGTCCGCAGCGAGGATGAGGTGCTGCACAGCTCGACCCTTGGCTTTATCGCGGGCTGGGGGATGCTGATCAGCTTTGCCGTTCTGGCGGGACTTTTGCGAGACGAGCTTGGCATCCCGCAAGAGATTGCCGCCGTAATCACCATGCTCATCGGCTCGGTCGCGGCGGTCAGCGTGCAACTGCGGCTGGGGCGCAGGACGGGTTTCAGCCTGGCGCTGCTCTGGGGGCTGATCTGCCTTGCCGGGGCGACGGTCACCACCGACGCGGTGATCGCCACCATGGCGGTGATCTCGATCGCCATCATCGCCGTGGCTATGGTGCGGGTGCTGACCTAAGCGCCCTTGGGCTTTTGCCGGTGCTTGTGTTTGGAAAGCGCGCCGGACTGATTGATCTTGTTCGCCTTGTCCTTGTAGGGGTTCTTGGACCCCTGATCGCGGAAGGTCAGCCGGATCGGTGTACCCGGCATGTCGAAATCCTGCCGCAGCCCGTTGACCAGATAGCGCGCGTAACTGTCGGGCAGTTTGTCGGTATGGGTCGCCATGATGACAAAGGCTGGCGGACGCGTCTTGACCTGAGTGATATAGCGCAGCCGAATGCGCCGCCCCCCCGGAGCAGGGGTCGGATGCGCCTCGGTCATCGCCGACAGCCACTGGTTCAGACGCGCGGTCGACACACGCCGGTTCCAGACCTCATGCGCGCGCAGGATCGCTGCATGCAGCCGGTCCAGCCCCTTGCCCGTGCGGGCCGAGACGGTGACCAAAGGCGCGCCCTTGAGCTGCGGCAGCAGCCGCTCGAACGCCTCGCGCAGCTCTTTGAGCTTTTCGGGCTTGTCCTCTTCGAGGTCCCATTTATTCGCGGCGACGACCACGGCGCGGCCCTCGCTTTCCGCGAAATCGGCAATGCGCAGGTCCTGCTGCTCGAACGGGATACCCACGTCCAGCAGAACGACCACCACCTCGGCAAAGCGCACGGCGCGCAGGCCATCGGCGACCGACAGCTTTTCGACCTTGTCGGTGACGCGCGCCTTTTTACGCATCCCCGCCGTGTCAAAGATGCGGACCGGCGTCCCCATGAACGTGGTACCGACGCTGATCGAATCGCGGGTGATCCCGGCCTCGGGCCCGGTCAGCAGGCGATCTTCGCCCAGAATACGGTTGATAAGCGTCGATTTCCCCGCGTTCGGCCGACCGATCACAGCGATCTGCAAAGGCTTGCGCTCTGAGGGACGCCAATCCTCGGCCTCTTCGTCACCATCCTCGACAGCGACATCGGTTTCGGGCGCCTGCTGGACGTTCTGGGCCTCAAACCCCTCGGCCAGCGGGACAAGGGCGCGGTATAGATCGTCCATCCCCTCGCCATGCTCGGCCGAGATGCGCAGGGGTTCGCCCAGACCAAGAGCATAGGCCTCGATCGCGCCCGCCTCTCCGGCACGGCCCTCGGCCTTGTTCGCGGCCAGAATGACGTGTTTGGCGCGCTTGCGCAGGATATCGGCGAAATACTCATCCGCCGCAGTCACCCCGACACGGGCGTCGATGATGAACAGGCAGACGTCCGCCTCATCGACCGCGCGTTCGGTCAGGCGGCGCATGCGGCCTTGCAGGCTGTCATCTTCGGCCATTTCAAGTCCGGCCGAATCAACGACGATAAAGCGCAGATCGCCCAGACGCCCCTGCCCCTCGCGCAGGTCGCGGGTCACGCCGGGCTGGTCGTCAACCAGCGCCAGCCGCTTGCCGACAAGGCGGTTGAACAGCGTGGACTTGCCGACATTGGGACGCCCGACAATGGCGAGGGTAAAGGTCATCTGTATGCAATCAACTGGCCGCCATGGGTGACGACATAAAGGGTCTGGCCCGCCACAGCCGGCGCCGCCGCGGCCCCGCTCGGGATCTGGGCCGTGCCGATCAGCGCGCCCGAAGCGGGATCGAAGACGCGCAGATAACCGTCAGATGAGGCAAGGTAAAGCCTGGATCCTGCCAGCACCGGACCATAGTGGTTCCAGATCTTGTCCTGCTTGCGAACGATCTGTTCGGTAAAATAGGGCAGTTTCTGCGCCCAGACCCGGCCACCATTGGCCGCGTCCAGCCGGATCAGCTGCGCCTGATCGTTGACGAGAAAGACCGAATTGCCCGCTGCCAGAACAGGGCTCGCCGCGCCTTCGCGGGCGTGCCATTTCATCATGCCGGTGCCAAGGTCAAAGGCCCCGACCCCGCCCGCGCTGGTGCCAGCGTAGACAGTATTGCCGACGATGACCGGATCGCCCGTCATGTCGCGGAAATACGAGACCGCACGGCCAAGCCGGGTTCCCCCGACGTTCGAGACCCAGCGCTGGCTGCCATTGCCGGTGTCGACGCCGATCAGGCCGCCGGTATTCGACGGGAACACCGCCGTATCACCCGCAACCGCCGGGGCCGATGCCCCCATGACGCCCGCCATGTCCTTGTTGTCAAAGCTGCGCCACAGCACCTTGCCGTCGCTGGCGCGCACCGCCCAGCCGGTCTGGTCGCGGCCGACGACATAAACGACGCCATTCGCCACAGTGGGCGCGCCGCTGATCGGCGCATCGACCCGCTGGCGCCACGCGACGCCGCCATTGCGGGTGTCCAGCGCAACCAGCTCACCATAACCGGTGGTCGCAAAGACCCGGCTGCCCTCGACGGCAAGACCCCCGCCCGAGACGCTGCGGTCGCTTTCGCCAGCAGGGCGCAGATCGACGCTCCACACCCGGCCCCCGCCGGTGGTTGTTGCAGCGACGGTGGACTGGCTGTCCAGCGTAAAGATCAGGCCGCCCCCCACAACCGGATCGGCGGTGATGCGGTGGCGCTTGCCCGACGGAGAGCCGATGGCGGCCGCCCAGACCCGTTGCGTCCCCGCCCCCAGCGCGACGTTGCCCGGCGCATGCGCAGCATTGCCAGCACGCTGGGTCCAGTCAGAGTTACCGCGCACCGGCGGCAGAGACAGGGCGGCTGTGGCCGGCGCCTGGGCTCCGTCAGCCACCGGTCCTTCGGGCGACAGCACCGCGCGCGGGTCCAGCCGTTCTCCGGGCAGGATGACCTCACGCTGCTGGCAGGCCGAAAGGACGGTCAGTCCGGCCAGGGCGGCGATCAGGGGCAGCCTCGTCATCGCGTTCTCCTTTATCCTGGCCGGGTGTCGAATCAGACCCGACCGCGGGCACGGTGTTTCAGTTCGCCGGCAGGACCGGTCATTAATTTGCGGCGGGGGCCGGCACGGTTTGCGGCCCGGGACCCGCGTCGCGCTTGGGCTCGACGCCCAGGGTGATCATCATCTCGGACAGGCGGCGACGCAAGGGCTCGGACAGGCCATCCTTTTGCTGGATCTGGCCGATCAGGGTGATTGCGTCCTCTTTGCGGTCCGCGCCCATCAGCGCCACGACCTTTTGCTCAAGCGCCAGAAGCTCAAAGGGCGCGCCGGGCTTGGACAGATCGGCCAGCAGCCGGTCACGTTCGGCCGCGTCCATCGAGGGGCCGGCGACCATCACGGCCTTGAGCAGCGCCAGATCATGCAGCACGGGATCGCCTGCCAGATCAGCCGCAACGGCCTTGAGACGCTCGGCAGCTTTTTGCGGCAGCCCGGCCTCGGCCTCGGCTCCGGCGGCCAGCATCTCGGACAGGGCCTTGCGGCCGGCCGAGCCTGCGGGATCAATGGCGGAAAGCGCCGTGATCGGGTCCTCGCCCTGACGGGCGGCAAGAACGGCATCGCCCCAGGCCTGAGCCCTGGTTTCGGCCTGACGGCTGGAATATTCGTGCCAGGCTGCACCGCCGACGATCCCCAGAATCACCACCAGCGCAACCCAGCCATAGCGGCGGAAAAATGCGAACAGCCGGTCTCGGCGCAGGTCCTCGGTGACTTCGTCGATGAAGCTGTCGTTCTGATTGGCCATGTCGTCCCCGGATATATCCTGCGCGCTGTTCTATACGCGGTTTCACCCGTTTGCCAATGGCGGGACGCGACGCGACTGACGGAAGGCTGACAGGCTGTAGATCGCCAGCGCCACCCAGATGATCGCGAACGCAACCATGTGCCAGCGGGTGAACGGCTCACCAAACAGCAGCACCGCACACAGAAACTGCAACGTCGGGTTCAGATAGAACATCAACCCCAGCGTCGCCATCCCGACCCGCCGTGCGGCATAGCTGAACAGGATCAGCGGCACGGCCGTCACCGCACCCGAGCTGATCAGCAGCAATGAGGTCCACAGATCGGCCCCGAATGCCAGCGGCTGCGCCAGCGCCTCCGGCATCAGCCCGAACCCCTGTCCCAGCAGCCACAAAAGCGCAAGCGGCGTCAGCAGCGCCACTTCGGCTGCGACCGACAGCACCGGACCCAGCGGCAGAGCCTTCTTGATCGCGCCATAGGCGACAAAAGTCAGCGCCAGCCCAAGGCTGATCCACGGCGCGACCCCCAGTCCCCAGGTCAGCAGCACCACCGCCGTCACCGCAAGCAGCACCGCCACCGCCTGCGCCGCACTGAGCTTTTCGCCGAAAAGCAGCATCCCGACCACCACCGCCATCAGCGGAAAGATGTAATAGCCAAGCGAGCTTTGAACGACATGACCGGCCTGGATCGCCCAGATGAACAGGCCCCAGTTCGTGGAAACCATCAGTGCTGCCAGCGTGATGCGCCCAACCCAGCGCCCGGTCAGCGCCTCGCGCAGCGCGCCCAGCCTTCCCTGAACGGCAAGCACGATCAGAAACAGGACCAAAGACCAAAGGGTGCGATGCGCCAGCACCTCAACAGTCGGCACTCCCGAGAGCGCACGATAATAGATCGGCGACAGACCCCAGGTCACACAGACCGCGATCATCGCCCAAAAGCCCTTGGTCCAATCACTCATGCAGGAATCCTTTCGGTCGCCAAGCCATGCCGCCGATTCGCAACCGGGGCAAGGGGCCGCCGGATAACGTGTGGCAAGACGGCCAGGAAAATCCGGTTCGTGACCTGGCCAAACCAGGTGCGTTGTACATGGGGCCGGTTCAGGACGCCCTTACAATCCGGGTCTGAAAGCAATTGTTGCGCGCGGATCGGACATCAACAAAGCTGATGTCATCGCAGGCAAGCAGCTCTGCGGCATAGGAACTGATTTCATCTTTGGCGACGATTTTTCCGGTCCCGTATCGGATCCGCTGATCGGCCGTATATCCTTTCAGCAGATAGTCCGGGCTTTCCAGCATCGGCGGCAGGCCGTCGCCAGCCCACGGCTGACACTCATCAGCGCATAGAAAGATCGGGCCTGTTTCGGCATAGGGCTGTAGTTCATCAAATGGTCGACAGGCCAAGATCAGCATCCCGGCGCCCTTGGGAATAAGCCCCGGACAATGTCGGCATGGATTGCCCTTACCGTCAGAGATCGTCCGCTCGGGCAGGCAACCATATGCATCGCGTCCCCCTGACCTCAGGGCCTTCACGTGATCGCTTGGCAAAGGAAGAAACGTTACCTTTTTCGTTACAGCCTCCTGGAAGCAGACGTTAATCTTGCCCTTCAGCAGGCGTAAGGCACCCGGTTTCCTGCTTTTGAATGCTGACACCGACCGCATCGCGGTCAGCCAGAACATCAGAAATTTGCAACCGTGCTGCGCGATGGAAAAAGGCCCGCCAGATGGCGGGCCCAGATCCAATGTGGCGAGGGGATCAGAGGCGCGAGGCCACGTTTTCCCAGTTCACCAGCTTGTCGAGGAAGTTCTCGAGATACTTCGGCCGGGCGTTGCGGAAGTCGATGTAGTAGCTGTGCTCCCACACGTCGCAACCCAAAAGCGCGGTCTGACCAAAGCACAGCGGGTTCACGCCGTTTTCGGTTTTGGTGATCTTCAGGCTGCCGTCGGCGTCTTTGACCAGCCAGGCCCAGCCCGAACCGAACTGGCCGACGCCGGCTTCGGTGAATTTCTTCTTGAAGTCCGCAACCGAGCCAAAGGATTCGGTCAGGGCTTTTTCAAGCTCACCGGGGATCACGCCGGGGTTCGGGCCCATCATTTCCCAGAACTGGCTGTGGTTCCAGTGCTGGCTGGCGTTGTTGAAAATGCCGTTCTGCGCCACAGCGCCCGACTGGTAGGTGCCCTTGACGATGTCCTCAAGGCTTTTGCCTTCCCACTCGGTACCCGCGATCAGCTCGTTGAGCTTGTCAACATAGGCCTTGTGGTGCTTGTCGTGGTGAAACTCGAGCGTTTCCTTGGACATACCGCCCGCGGCCAGCGCGTCGTGAGCATAAGGAAGGTCGGGAAGCGTAAAGGCCATTTCTGTATCCTTTCCAACGGGTTTGGAGTGATGTTCTGGCACGGATGGGAAACGGGGAAAAGCCCCTGCTGCCAGCTTAACGCCTGGCAGGCAGGCAAGTTCCTGCCTCATTCCGCGCCGGGAAAACCGCAAAATCCGGTTCCGGTCATGACGTTATCATAGCCCAGGGCCGTCGCCGTCACCATAGCCGTACCATCCGCCTTGCGAAGGTTCAACCTATAGTCCAGCCGCTCGGTCCGCTGACCCGAGGCGTTGCGCACCCCGGCAAGCGCCCAGCCATAGGTGCGGCTCTGCCGGTCGTCACCGGTAATGCGCGCCTCGGTCGGGCGGCCGACAAGACGCTTAAGGATCGGGTCAAAGACCTCGATCCGGCCCTCTTTCGGGCCAGAGGTCTGGCGGGTCAGCATGATGAACTCGGGCACCCAGCCGGTGCCGCTTTGATCGACGATCTGGCACATCATCACGATAGGTGCCTCTTGCGCGCGGTCCTGCGCGCTGGAGGCAGAGACCGGCATCATCAGACCGGCAAAAGCAAGGGCAGGCAGGAACGGGACGGAACGCATGGAATCAACCGGATGGCATCAGCCCACCATCCATACGCCGCCCCGCCGCGACCACAAGCCCTAGCGAGGATCCAGCTGCGTGCCCGGCGCCGCCGCAGTCGTCAGAAGGTTGCGCAGATAATCGGCAACCGAGCGGAAGCCGATCAGCACATAGCCCTCGGGCTCACGCCAGATGCCGCAGGCGACCTGCGCGGCACGGGTACGGCGCAGCCCGTCCTCGGGCATCGAGGACAGATCCGTCGGGCACAGTTTCATCAGCACCTGACGGGCCCTGGCGCCATGGATGCGGAACACCGCGCGCATATCGCTGACGTCCAGAACCAGCGCGTGTTCGGTCGACAGCGCATCCCGCAGGGCGGCCAGCGTCCCGGCCACCTCTGAAAGCGGCAGGACCAGCAGCAGCTCATCCGGGGACATCCAGCCCAGCTTGCGGCTGCCGTCCGAGGTGACGCGGCCGCGCCCGGGCACGGCGAGCCCGGCTGCGCCGGCAATCGCATCGCCCGCGCGCTCCAGATCGGCGCGGATCTGGATCATGCCCCAGTCCTGGACCTGCGAAATCCTTGCCAATGCCTCAGCCATTCGCCCGGCTCCCTTCCTTGTCGTAGAACACCGGATCGACGATCCGCGCCTTGTAGCTTTCCTGACCCGCAACGGGGAATTCCAGCACCTCACCCATGCGGTCAGGTCCATGCCTGACCAGACCCATGGCAATCGGCCGGTTCAGCGTCGGAGACATATAGGTCGAGGTCACCCTGCCCTGCGTCTTGCGCTGACCATTCGCATTCACGCCCTCATCGACAGCATAGACGCCGTCGGGCAGCACCCGCCCGTCAACGCTTTCCAGGCCGACGAGCTTCCAGCGTTCGGGATCGGTCATGTGGCTGCGCTCTTGTGCACGCTTGCCGATGAAATCGGCCTTTTTCTTGCTGACCGCCCAGCCAAGGCCCAGATCCTGCGGGATCACCGTGCCGTCGGTTTCGTCGCCGATCATGATAAAGCCTTTTTCGGCCCGCATGATATGCATGGCCTCGGTACCATAGGGCGTAACGCTCAGGTCCTTGCCAGCCTCATGCAGCTTTTCCCAAAGCTCAAGCCCGCGGTTGGCAGGAACGGCCACCTCAAAGGACAGCTCACCCGAGAAGCTGATGCGATAGACGCGGGCCGGAATACCAGCAATCTCGCCCTCGGCCCAGCCCATAAAGGGCAGCGCCTCGGCAGACAGATCCATGCCGCCCAGCCGCTCAAGCAGAACGCGCGCCTTGGGGCCGACCACAGCGATCTGCGCCCATTGCTCGGTCACGTTGGCAGTCCAGACCTTCCAGTCCCACCATTCGCATTGCAGCCAGTCCTCCATGTGACCATGGATGCGCTCGGCCCCGCCAGTGGTGGTGTGGACCAGCCAGGTGTTCTCGCTAAGCCGCGCGGCGACGCCGTCGTCGATCAGAAAGCCGTTCTCGTTACAGATCAGGCCATAGCGGCATTTGCCGACCGGCAGTGTGGACATCATGCCGGTGTAGATCATGTCGAGGAACTTGCCCGCATCGGGACCCTTGACGATGATCTTGCCCAGCGTCGAGGCGTCCAGGGTCCCGACGCTGGCCCGCACCGCCCGCACCTCACGCGCCACCGCATCGGCATGGCTTTCACCCGCCTTGGGATAGCAATAGGGGCGGCGCCAGTGACCGACCGGCTCAAAGAAGGCGCTGCGCGCCTCGTGCCAGCCATGCATCGGAGTTTTGCGCAGGGGCTGGAACAGCTCACCCCGCGCCTCAGCAGCGATGGTGCCAAGCGTCAGGGGCGTATAGGGCGGGCGGAAAGTCGTGGTGCCGGTCGCCGGGATCGGCTGGGTTAGCGCGTTCGACAGAACAGCAAGGCCGTTGATATTGCTGACCTTGCCCTGATCGGTCGCCATGCCAAGCGTGGTGTACCGCTTGGTATGTTCGACGCTGTGATAGCCCTCTTGCGCAGCAAGTTCGACATCCGAGACCTTCACGTCGTTCTGAAAGTCGAGCCACATCTTGAACTTCATTTTGCGCGTGGCCTGCTGCGGCATGACCCAGACCGGCATGATCGCCGCCTCGGCCTGCGCGCCGGTCAGCCCGGCGACCAGCAGATCGCCCGCAGCGGCACCGGCACAGCTTGCCATTGCCTTGCCGTCTGCCCCGGTCGGGGGACGGTTCGGGTCGGGGGCGAACATCGCCTGCGCGTCATCCCAGTTCAGCTTGCCGCCGCAATGGCTCCACAGGTGAACCACCGGGGACCAGCCGCCGGACATTGCCACGCAATCGGCGTCCACCGTCTCGGTCACATCGCCCGAGCCGGAATGGGCGCAGATCTTGACCGCCTCGACCGAATGGCCACCCTTGATCCCGGCGATGGCGCTGCCGGTCAGGACGCGCACGCCCCGGGCACGCACCGCCGCGGGCAAAGCACCCTCGACCGAGTTGCGCGCGTCGATCACCGCCGGCACCTCAAGCCCGGCCTCAAGAGCCACCAGCGCGGTGCGATAAGCGTCGTCATTATTGGCAACGACAACGATCCTGCGCCCCGGCGCGACGCCATAATCGTTGATGTAATCGCGCACAGCCGAGGCCAGCATCACACCCGGCACATCGTTGCCGGCAAAGCTTAGCGGCCGTTCAAGCGCGCCGGTCGCGACGATCACATGACCTGCACGGATGCGCCACAGGCGCTGGCGGGGGATGCCTGCGTTCGGGTCGTGATCGGCCAGCGATTCGCGCGCCAGCAGATAGCCATGGTCGTAAAGCCCGGTCGCCTGGGTCGAGCGGCGCAGGGTTACGTTCTGCATCCCCTGCAGCTCGGCTACCAGAGCGTCGACGTGGGACTGACCATCAGCGTGGTCGGTGGGGGTGCGGCCGCCGAAATGGGGCGTCTGCTCGACCAGCCAGACCGATTTGCCCTCGCGCGCCGCGTCGCGGGCAGCGGCCAGACCAGCAATGCCGCCACCGACAACAACGACATCCACATGGGCATAGGCCTGTTCGTATTTGTCGGGGTCGGCTTCGGTCGGGGCCTTGCCCAGACCGGCCGACCGGCGGATCACCGGCTCAAACACATGTTTCCAGAACGCGCGGGGATGGATGAAGGTCTTGTAATAGAACCCCGCCGGGAAAAAGCGATACAGCCAGTTGTTTACCGCGCCGATATCAGCGTTCAGGCTGGGCCAGCAGTTCTGGCTGGTCGTGACCATGCCGCCGATCAGCGGCGTGGTGGTCGCACGCTGGTTCGGCTCGAACCGGCCCGCCTGACCAAGGCCCAAAAGCGCGTTCGGCTCTTCCACGCCCGAGGCGATCGGGCCGCGCGGGCGGTGATACTTGAAGCTGCGGCCCATCATCAGCTGGCCATTCGCCAACAGGGCCGAGGCAATGGTGTCGCCCGCAACCCCACGCATCTGGCGCCCGTCAAAGCGGAAGGGCAACGGATATGCGCGATCAATCAGGCGGCCGCCGCGCGGCAGTCGGAAGGGTCCGGTCTCGGTCATGCTTTCGGGCTTTCGGCAGAGGTTTCGCCAGAGATGGCGGCAGGGTTGGAAGCAGAGCTTGCGGCAGCCGGTGCGCTATCCCAGTCGGGTTGCCAATCAGGGCGATGCACCCGGATGGCGGCAACGATTTCGTCCGTCGGATGCGGGGTCTGGGCACTGTAGGTGCCAAAGACCTGCAACGTTGCGGTGTCGCGGGCGGCAAGGAACCACTTGCCGCAGCCATAGGCGTGACGCCAACGCTCAAAATGCACGCCCTTGGGGTTCTTGCGGGCGAACAGATAGCTTTCAAATTCGGTGTCCGAGGACCCGGGGCCGACGCGCTTCAGATGCGCTTCGCCGCCCGGCTGCAACTCGGTTTCCTCGGCCGAAATGCCGCAATAGGGACAGGTCAGGATCAGCATGGGTCACTCCTTGGGCGGCAGGTCGCGCAGACAGGCCCGCGTCCCGGCAAAGGGCCGGACACGGGTCATCTGTGTAATGGGCTGGGGGTTGCTGAAGCTTCCGCAGCCGACTGCGGGCGCGTGGCGCACCGGCAGGGCTTGCAGAAAGAAAGCAGGTTTGGTCAGCGCGGGCCCGGCGGCAAGGGTCGCAGCAGGACCCGGCCAGAACGCGCAGCAGGAAACCGAGGGACGAACCGCCCCCCGGCCAATGCAGGAAAAGGCGCCCCCTGGAGCCGGATCAGGCGCCTTAGTTCGTAGAAGGCGTCGCGGGTTCAGCCGGAGCCGCAGGCTCAGCCGGAGGTTCGACCGAAACAGCGCCGTCATCTGCGGGCGCGCTTTCGGACGAGGCTGCCGGTGCGGCAGGCGGTTCAGTCGCGGCCGGTTCGGTTCCCGAGGACACGAACCAGTAAATGACGACCAGCACGACGACGACAACGCCGCCGATGAGCCAGAGGTTGCTCTTGTTCTGTTCGGCCATGAAGAAAACTCCTTGGTCATGGTGACGTACTGAGACAATTCACCAGACAACGAAGAGTTTCCCAAGGCTTGGACGAAATTTTCTGCGCCGGCGCGGAATTTGGCAAGAATTGGCCCAAATTCCGCGGACCCCGGCAGGATCGCGCCCGGCATGAGCATTAGTGCGCCACCCCCGCGGCGACGCTTTCGTCGATGAAGCGGCCTTCGGCAAAGCGGTTCAGGCCAAAATCAGCAGCCAAAGGACCAGGCTGGCCCTTGGCGACCAGTTCGGCCATGGCCCAGCCCGAGCCGGGGATGGCCTTGAAACCACCCGTACCCCAACCGCAGTTGACGAAAATATTGCCCACCGGCGTCGTCGACAGGATCGGAGAGCGATCGCCGGTCATATCGACGATCCCTCCCCATTGCCGCAGCATCTTGAGCCGCGAGAGCATGGGGAAGGTCTCGATCAGCGCGCGCACGGTTTCTTCGACATGATGCCACGAGCCGCGCTGGGTGTAGTTGTTGAACCCGTCGGTCCCGCCCCCGATCACCATTTCACCCTTGTCGGATTGCGACAGATAGCCGTGAACGGTGTTGGCCATGATGACCAGATCACAGCAGGGCTTGATCGGCTCGGACACCAGCGCCTGAAGGGCAAGCGATTCGATGGGCAGGCGGAAGCCCGCCATCTCTGCCAGAACCGAACTGTGGCCCGCCGCGATCAGCGCCAGCTTGTCGCATTCGATCCGGCCTTTGCCGGTGTTCACCGCGACAACCTTGCCGCCGGCGGTCTCAACACCGGTCACCTCGCAGTTCTGGATGATATGCATGCCCATGGCCGAACAGGCGCGGGCATAGCCCCAGGCGACGGCATCGTGCCGGGCGGTACCGCCGCGTTCCTGATACAGACCACCCAGAACCGGATAGCGCGGTCCGTCGATATTGATGATCGGCAGCATCTCTTTGATGCGCTTGGGGGTGATCCACTCGGTCGCCACGCCTTGCAACTGGTTGGCATAGGCGGTGCGCTTGTAGCCGCGCACCTCGTGTTCGGTCTGCGCCAGCATCAGCAGGCCGCGCGGGCTGAACATGATGTTGTAGTTCAGATCCTGCGACAGATTTTCGTAAAGCTTCAGCGCCTTGTCATAGATCGCCGCAGAGGGGTCCTGCAGATAGTTCGACCGGATGATCGTGGTGTTGCGACCGGTGTTGCCGCCGCCCAGCCAGCCTTTTTCCAGAACTGCAACATCGGTGATGCCAAAATTCTTGCCAAGGTAATAGGCGGTGGCAAGGCCGTGGCCGCCAGCACCCACGATGATGACCTGATATTTCTTGCGCGGCTCGGGGCTGGCCCAGGCGCGCTTCCAGCCGGTGTGAAGCCGCATCGCCTCTCGCGCGATGGCAAAGACCGAATAGCGGCCGGTGCTGGAACTTGCGGGGGCAGCAGGCATGACAGAACCTCTTTCGACTCAATGACAGCAGAGTGAAACGGCAGCCGTTTTCGGGCAAGCCGGGTTGCGACGCGGCGGTTGTCAAAATGCGTCAGGGCGGGGCGCAGATCTCCCGTCGGGGCGCTGTATTTTTGTCGCAGTGCTTTGACTTTTTCCGCCCGGCGAAAACGGCTATCACCGGAACCAGCCACAAGGGGAAGCCGATGTTCTGGATTATCTGTGCCGCGCTGGCAGGGATGGTGACCGTCGCCATCGCAGCACCGCTTCTGCGACGGCAGGGCGACGAGGCCGAGCCCGCCGCCGCCTATGACCTGCGGGTCTATCGTGACCAGCTGCGCGAGGTCGGCAGGGATCTGGAACGCGGGGTGATAGATCAGACCGATGCCGAGCGTTTGCGTGTCGAAATCGGCCGCAAGGTTCTGGCCGCCGACCGTGCGCTGCAACGTGCCGTCAGCGGCCAACGCTCGCCTGGGGGGTGGGTGGCGCTGGTCGCACTGGCACTGCTGCTTGTCGGGGCGTTCTTTCTTTATCAGCGGCTGGGTCAGCCTGATCGCCCCGATGCCCCCATCGCGCAGCGCATCGCCGATGCACAGGCCCTTTACGACAGCCGCCCCACTCAGACCGAGGCCGAGGCCAGGGCCCCCCAACCCGAACGGCCCGAGCCCGATGCCGAATATACCGCGCTGATCGACCAGCTGCGCGAAGTGGTTCAAAAGAATCCCAACGATCCGCGCGGGCTGGAACTGCTGGCCGAGCATGAAGAGCGGCTGGGCAATCTGGTCGCGGCCAAGGATGCTCAGCGCCGTCTGGTCGCGCTACGCGGCGATCAGGCCAGCGCCGAGGATCTGGCGCGTCTTGCCGGGCTGACAATCGAGGCGGCAGGCGGGCTTATCACCAGCGATGGTGAAAAGGCGGTTGCCGAGGCGCTGGCGCGCGACCCGCGCAACCCGCAGGCGCGTTTCATGGTCGGGCTGCTGCACTTGCAGAACGGCCGTCCCGACCGCGCCTTTCCCATCTGGGCGGGCCTTTTGGCCGAAGGGCCGGAAAGCGCGCCGTGGATTGCCCCCATCCGCGCCGCGATCAGCGATCTGGCGTGGCTTGCCGGGCAGCCGGACTATACCCCGCCCGAGCCCTCGACCCTGCCCGGCCCCGACGCGGATGCGATAGCAGCCGCGCAGGACCTGCCACCCGAAGAGCGCCAGAAGATGATCGAAGGGATGGTCAAGGGGCTGGAATCCCGGCTGGCAACCCAGGGCGGTACTCCCGAGGAATGGGCGCGGCTGATCTCTTCGCTGCCTGTGATCGGGCAGCAGGACCATGCGAAAGTCGTGCTTGGCGAGGCGCGGCAGCGGTTTTCAGGCAATCAACCGGCGCTGGATCTGATCGAGGCGGCCGCAAAGCAGGCGGGGCTGGAATGATCTGCGAGACCGTCGAGGCTTTTGCCGAAGCTCTGCCCCGCAGCGGCGCAATCGTCGGGCTGGATCTTGGCACCAAAACCATCGGCGTTGCGGTCAGCGACGGGCTGCGCGGTGTCGCATCCCCGCTTACCGTGATCCGGCGGACGAAATTCACGCTGGATGCACAGGCGCTGTTGAAGATCGTCGATGAGCGTGCGCTGGTCGGGCTGGTGCTGGGCCTGCCTCGCAATATGGACGGCAGCGAGGGGCCGCGCGCCCAGTCGACCCGCGCCTTTGCCCGCAATCTTGAACGGCTGACGCCGCTGCCGATCACCTTTTGGGATGAGCGACTGTCCACCGTCGCGGCCGAGCGGGCGCTGCTTGAGGGCGATACCTCGCGCAAACGCCGGGCAGAGGTAATAGATCAGGTTGCGGCAGGCTATATCCTGCAAGGGGCGCTCGACCGGCTGCGCTTTATCGGATGAAACCGTCCAGCCCCTGCATCCAGATCTGCCAGATCTATGCAGACAGCGGCCTTTGCCGCGGCTGCCTGCGCAGTCTTGATGAGATCGCACGTTGGGCCAGCATGACCGAGGCCGAGCGGCTGGCAATCATGGCCCAGCTGCCTGACCGCCAGCTGACAGGGCGAAGGGCGGATTAACGCGTCACCACACGCACTTCGCGGATCGCCGTCTTGAGCCGCAGCCGGGTTTCAGCCGGCTCACGCGCCACGGCATCCAGAATCGCCCGCATGTCGCCACGCAGTCCGTGAAGCTGGTCTATCAGCGACAGAACCAGCGCCAGAGCCTCATCATCCAGATGATAGCCTTCGGCCAGGTCAACCACGAGATTCAGCCGCGCAAGGTCGATTTCACGAAACAACGGCCCCTGCTCGGACTGAACCGGCACGACGACACCGGAACTGACGTAACGCTCCAGCTGCTCGGCCGTCAGGTCGCTGACGGCCTCCAACGTTTCGGACAGGGTGTAATGCCGCTGGGTCATCTTCTCCCCCTTGGATCATAGGCATGGTCGCGGCGCCATTGTTCCATGAAATGTTCCAGTTCTGCGTCGATGCGCGACGGCATGACGATTTTCAGGATCACATGCTGATCGCCGCGCCGGCCGCCCTCGCCCCGCAGGCCGCGGCCTTTCAGCCGCAGCTTTTGACCGGAACTTGCGCCGCGAGGGATGGTCAGCATGACAGGGCCGTCGATGGTTTCGGCCTCGACCTTGCCACCTAGCACGGCCTCATCAATGGTGATGGGCAAAATGGTTTCGACATCGTCGCCGTCGCGCCTCCAATCCGGGTCCTCGGCAACGATCAGGGTCAGCAGTGCGTCGCCCGGGGGGCCGTCGCCCATGCCCGCCCCGCCCCTGCCGCGCAGGCGCACCACCTGACCGTCGTGCGCGCCTTCGGGGATTTTCACATCCAGCACGCTGCCATCAGGCATGGTGATCCGGGTCGATCCGCCCCGCGCGGCGGTCATAAAGTCGATTTCCAGCGTAAAGCGCTGATCGGGACCGCGCATATCAAAGCTTTTCGCACCGCCGCGCCAGCTGCCCCCTCCGCCCCCGCCGCCACGGCCAAAAAGATCCGAGAACACATCCGACAGATCGTCAAAGCCCTGATGTTGCCGATAGGGATTGTCGTCCGATTCGGCATATTCGCGGTAGTAATGCCGCTGCTGACGTTCTTGCCCCGAGGCGTCGATTTCACCCCGGTCAAAGCGCGCGCGCTGTTCGGGGTCCCTGAGCAGTTCATAAGCGGCGGCGGCCGCCTTGAAGCGATCATGCGCGACGGGATCAGAGTTCAGGTCCGGATGGTCAGTCTTGGCGATCCGTCGATAGGCCCGCTTGATGTCGTCCTGACTGGCGTTCTTGTTCAGCCCCAGCGCCTTGTATGGATCGTCGGCCATGGCCGGGTCATCCTTTCTTCACCTGTCATCGGGGGAACGCAAAGGCGCCCCCTGGGTTTCCTGCCCGATCCGGCCCGGACGGGGCGCAGAGAAGGTGCCGCCCGGCATGAACCCCGCCCCCAGCGGCAAAGCAGCAGCGCCCAATGCACGGGCACTGCGGCCTAGGGTTCCGGCGCGTACCTCGGGCAAGGTCACGCCGTGGTGACGCATCCGGGCCAGACTGGCGGAGGTCGCCTCGACCAGCGCAGCGCGCAATTTGTCCGGCATTGCACCGTCGATCACCACCAGCGGAAAGTCCAGAGCGGCCACCGCTCCTAAGGCTGCATGGGACAGCACCTGTGCCGATTTGTCCAGCCATTCACACAGGATATCAGGCGGCAGGTCCCATGCCGCGTCATCCAGCGGCAGGTCATGGCCCAGCGTCGCCTCAAGCACCGAAACCGAGGCCACATCCAGCACCTGGCGCCCGCCCGGTACCGGAAATGAACCCATTGCCCCTGCATTGCGCGACGGCCCAAGCCGCAAGCGCCCGTCCAGCACGACGCCGCCCCCGGCAAAATGGGCAATGTAGAAATACAGGAAATTTTCGGGCAGCTCGGCCGTCCCGAACATCATCTCGGCCCCGCAGGCACAGGAGCCGTCGTTTTCCAGCCAGACCGGCATGTCCAGCACTTCGGCCAGCTCGGCGCGCAGGTCGCGGCCGCGCCAGGGCTCCATCTCTCTCGCCCAATCCCACAGATAAAATGGGCTTGCGATGCCCATACCCGACAGACGCGCACGCTGCGCCTCGGTTAGCCCGGCAAGAATCTCGTCCGCGCTGGCGATGGCAAAGTCGCGGATCGCGTCAGGATGGGGAAAGGCATGAGGCAGCACCCGCATCTGTCTGATCTGCCCCGAAAAATCGACCAGCACCAGCTCGGCCAGCCTGCGCCCGACCTTGAGACCCAGAAACAGCGCCCCCTCGGGCGCAAGTGCCAGCGGCAACAGCGGCTGACCGACCTTGCCGCGCCGCCGCTCGCCCCCTGCGTCCAAGAGACCCGCAGCGATCAACTCACGCGTGATGTTTGAGACGGCCTGTGCCGACAGGCCCATTGCCTGTGCAAGCGCGGCGCGCGGCATCGGGCCATTGCGGCGGATCAACCACAGAATCAGGCGCTCATTCTGGCCCCGCACCCCTTGGGGGGTCGATCCGGCTGGCATGGTCGTGGGCATGGCTTTTCTCCTCTCACCCTATAAATCAACGAAATTGATTTATTGACAAGCCACCTTTTGTTCGGCAGCCTTCCGCAGGCAATGGCGGCCCCTTTGGCCGAGAGGAGGAAAACCACATGACCAAGACTGGATTGCTGCGTGCAGCGCTGGCGGGCACGGCACTGACCCTGCTGGCGGGTATGGCGCAGGCGGAAAGCGCCTGCCTGATCACCAAGACCGACACCAACCCCTTCTTCGTCAAAATGAAAGAGGGTGCCCAAGCCAAGGCGGCCGAACTTGGGATCGAGCTGAAATCCTATGCCGGACGCATTGACGGCGACCACGAAAGCCAGGTCGCGGCGGTCGAAGCCTGTATCGCCGACGGCGCCAGGGGCATCCTGATCACCGCTTCGGACACCAAGGCAATCGTCGATTCCGTCAAGGCGGCGCGGGATGCGGGCCTGTTGGTCATCGCACTGGACACACCGCTCGACCCGATCGACGCGGCGGATGCGACCTTTGCCACCGACAACTTCAAGGCGGGTGAGCTGATCGGCCAGTGGGCAAAGGCAACGCTGGGCGACAAGGCCGCCGAGGCCAGGATCGCCATGCTGGATCTGGGCATCTCGCAGCCCTCGGTCGATGTGCTGCGCGATCAGGGCTTCCTGCAAGGTTTTGGCATTGAACTGGGCGACCCGAACAAATGGGGCGATGAGACCGATCCGCGCATCGTCGGTCATGAGGTCACTTCGGGCAACGAAGAAGGCGGGCTGAAGGCAATGGAGACCTTGCTGGCCAAGGATCCCGACATCAATCTGGTCTATACCATCAACGAACCGGCCGCCGCCGGGGCCTATGAGGCGCTAAAGGCCATTGGTCGCGAAAAGGATGTGCTGATCGTATCTGTCGATGGCGGCTGCCCCGGCGTGCAGAACGTCAAAGACGGGGTAATCGGCGCCACGTCGCAGCAATATCCGCTGGATATGGCGTCGAAAGGGATCGAGGCAATTGCCGCCTTTGCGAAAGATGGCACCCGCCCCGCACCGACCGAAGGCAAGGATTTCGTCGATACCGGCGTGCAGCTTGTCACCGACAAGCCGGCCGAGGGCATCGAATCCATCGACAGCACCAAGGGCACCGAGCTTTGCTGGGGCTGATGCCCGGCTGAACCGCGGGGCGGGGCGCGAAGGCGCGCCCCGCCCGATCACAGGCAGCGGGCGCCGCGGGGGGTGGCGTCCTTCAAGGGAGAAGACCGTCCATGTCATCCGACACCAAGACGGCCGCCAGCTACGAGGAGGGCCTGCGCGGCGCCTCGGACAAGGTTGCCGAATTTCACGAACCAAAATCCGCCCTGAAGCGCCTGCAGCACTGGCTGCATATGACACCCTCGGCTGTGCCGATGATCGTGCTGATCGCGGCGATCATCATCTTTGGCCTGAAGGAGGAAAACTTCTTCAGGGCCGTCACACTGTCCACGATCCTGCAGCAACTTGTCATCGTCGGTATTCTGGGCTGCGCCCAGTCACTGGTGGTACTGACTGCCGGGATTGACCTGTCGGTCGGGGCGATCGCCGTCTTTTCATCGGTGCTGATGGGACAGTTCACCTTTCGCTATGGCGTCCCGGCGCCACTTTCGATCGGGCTGGGGCTTGCAGCGGGGACGGCGATGGGCTTTGCCAACGGCTGGCTGGTCGCACGGGTCAAGCTGCCGCCCTTTATCGTGACACTCGGCACCTGGCAGATCATTCTGGCGGCGAACTATATCTATTCCGCCAATGAGACGATCCGTTCATCGGAAATCGCGGCCGAGGCACCGGCCCTGCAATTCTGGGGCTATTCGATCCAACCCGGCGGGGTGAAGATCCTCTACGCCGTCTTTCTGATGATCGCGCTGGTCGCGCTACTTGCCTATGTGCTGCGCCACACAGCCTGGGGCCGACATGTCTATGCCGTGGGAGATGATCCCGAAGCGGCCGAGCTGGCCGGCGTACGAACCCGTCGCGTGCTTATTCAGGTCTATGCGCTGGCCGGGCTGTTCTGCGCCATCGCCGGCTGGGTAATGATCGGCCGGTTCGGCTCGGTCTCACCCTCGGCCTCGACCGGGCAGTTAGGCAATATCCAGTCGATTACTGCCGTGGTGATCGGCGGGATCAGCCTCTTTGGCGGGCGCGGTTCGATCGTCGGCATGTTCTTTGGCGCGCTGATCGTCGGCGTCTTTGAGATGGGGCTGAAGATGGTCGGCACTGACCCGCAATGGACCTTTTTCCTTATCGGCATGCTCATCATCATCGCCGTGGCGGTGGATCAATGGATCAGAAAGGCATCGGCATGACCCGGGAACCGCTTTTGAAGGCGCGCGGCCTCGTCAAGCGCTATGGCAAAGTCACTGCGCTGGACCACTGCGACTTTGACCTGATGCCGGGCGAGATTCTGGCTGTCATCGGCGATAACGGCGCGGGCAAATCCTCACTCATCAAGGCCCTGTCAGGGGCGATCCAGCCCGATGAAGGCGAGATCATGCTGGAGGGACGGCAGGTCCGGTTCGCAAGCCCGCTGGATGCGCGGGCGTCAGGGATCGAATGCGTCTATCAGACGTTGGCCATGTCCCCTGCCCTGTCCATCGCAGACAACATGTTCATGGGGCGTGAACTGCGCAAACCCGGCATCATGGGCAAGTGGTTTCGCAAGCTTGACCGTCCGGCCATGGAAAAATTCGCCCGCGAAAAGTTGAATGAACTGGGGTTGATGACCATCCAGAACATCAATCAGGCGGTCGAGACGTTGTCGGGGGGCCAGCGTCAGGGCGTCGCGGTGGCCCGGGCCGCGGCGTTTGGTTCGAAAGTGGTGATCCTTGACGAACCGACAGCAGCGCTGGGGGTCAAGGAAAGCCGCCGCGTGCTGGAGCTGATCCGCGACGTGCGTGCGCGCGGCATCCCGATCATCCTGATCAGCCACAATATGCCGCATGTCTTTGAGGTCGCGGACCGCATCCACATTCACCGGCTGGGCCGACGGCTGTGCGTGATCCGGCCGCAGGATTATTCGATGTCGGATGCGGTTGCCTTTATGACCGGCGCCAAGGTACCGGACGAGGCGGCAACGGCAGCCTGAGTTGCGTGGTCGCGGGGGGCTCTGCCCCCCGTCCTTTGGACTCCCCCCGGGATATTTTTGCATGGAAGAAATACTGGATCGGATTGCACAGCTGGGCCCCGGTCGGCGGGTGGTCGCGATTGCAGGCGCGCCGGGTTCGGGGAAGTCGACACTGGCCGCGCAGCTGGTTGCGAGACTATCCGGCGCGGTTCTGGTTCCGATGGACGGGTTTCACCTGGACAATCGGCTGTTGGACCGGGATGGCTTACGCAGCTGCAAGGGCGCGCCCGAGACATTTGACGCCGCCGGTTTCGTCAAGCTGATCGAGCGCCTGAAAACCGGGGGCGAGGTGATCTACCCGCTTTTCGACCGCGAGCGGGATCTGGCCATTGCCGGTGCCGGGCGGGTCGAAGCGGAAACCCGGCTGATCGTGGTCGAGGGCAATTACCTGCTGCTTGATCGCGTGCCATGGCGACAGCTGGCCGCACTTTGGGATCTGTCGGTGATGCTGGATGTGCCCCAGGACGAGTTGCGCCGCCGCCTGACCGCGCGCTGGCAGGGGCTGAGTCGTTCGCCGGCCGAAGTGATGGCGCATCTGGAAAACGACCTGGGCAATGCCGAGGTGGTGCTGCGCGAATCTATGACGGCCGATCTGGTTGTGCAGCCAGAGTCTATTTCTTTGGCCGAAACGCCTTGATGTACGCCGGGTCGGTTTCGATCCAGGCAGCGCCGATCAGGTCAAGGCAATAGGGCACTGCTGCGAAAACCGCATCGAGGCAGGTGGCGATGGCTGAGGGTTTGCCCGGTAGCGTTATAAGCAACGAAGCCCCCCGGATGCCGGCAGTCTGGCGCGACAGGATGGCGGTCGGAACCTCGCGCAGGCTGGCGCGGCGCATCTCTTCGCCAAAACCCGGCAGCTCCTTTTCAATCACATCTGCGACAGCCTCGGGCGTCTGGTCGCGCGGGGCGGGGCCGGTGCCGCCGGTGATCAGAATGAGATCGGCGCCCTGATGATCGGCAAGGTCACGCAAACAGTCGGCGACCGTTTCGCGCCCGTCGGGGATGATGCGGCGGCTGACGATCATGGGCGAGGTGATGGTCGCGCGCAGCCAATCCTCGGCCCCAGGCCCGCCTTTGTCCTCATATTCCCCGCGAGAGGCGCGGTCCGAGACGGTGACAATGGCAATATGGGCGGGGCGGATGGCGGAACTTTGGGTCATGGCGATATCTTGGCCCAGCCCGCGTCCGAAGAAAAGCGGATCTCAGCTGCGCCGCGCCGCCTCGATGCCCGCGACGTCGATGCGGGTCATCTGCATCATCGCCTCGAATGCGCGCTTCGCCTCATCCCCTCCGACGGCAAGTGCCTCGGTCAACGCTCGGGGAGTAATCTGCCACGAGATGCCCCATTTGTCCTTGCACCAGCCACAGGCGCTTTCCTGGCCGCCGTTGCCGACGATCGCGTCCCAGTAACGGTCGGTTTCCGCCTGATCCTCGGTCGCGATCTGGAACGAGAATGCCTCACTATGCTGAAAGACCGGACCGCCATTCAGCCCGATACAGGGAATGCCCGCGACGGTGAATTCCACTACCAGCACATCGCCTGCCTTGCCTGAGGGGTAGTCACTTGGCGCCCGTCGAATTGCGGTGACAGCGCTGTCGGGAAAGGTTTCGGCGTAAAAGCGGGCGGCCTCTTCTGCGTCCTTGTCATACCAGATGCAGACGGTGTTCTTGGGTACGGTCATCGCAAGCTCCTCCCTGAACCGTTGGCTGGGGGCAAACGTTTCAGGAGTGGCGAGGTTCCAGCATATGAAAGGCCGCGGGTTTGTCCGCGGCCTTTGAGGTAAGGATCTGGCTGCGGCTACTTGAACCGCGCGTTCCGGTTCGCGACCAGCTTGAGCCGCAGCGCGTTCAACCGGATAAAGCCCGCCGCATCTTTCTGATCGTATGCGCCGGCGTCATCCTCGAAGGTGACGTGACGTTCGCTATAAAGCGAGTGATCCGACCAGCGGCCAACCGTATGAACGCTGCCCTTATAGAGTTTGAGCCGCACGGTGCCGGTCACATGTTCCTGACTTTTGTCGATCAGCGCCTGCAGCATCTCACGCTCGGGGCTGAACCAGAAACCGTTATAGATCAGCTCGGCATAGCGCGGCATGATCGAGTCCTTGAGGTGGCCCGCGCCGCTGTCCAGCGTGATCTGTTCGATACCGCGATGGGCCTCTAGCAGGATCGTGCCGCCGGGCGTTTCGTAAATGCCACGCGACTTCATCCCGACAAAGCGGTTCTCGACAAAGTCGAGCCGGCCGATACCATGCGTGCGGCCGTATTCGTTCAGCCGGGTCAGCAGGGTGGCGGGCGACAGTGCCTCGCCATTGATCGACACGGCATCGCCACGCTCAAAGCCGATCTCGATATATTCGGGCTGGTCGGGTGCGTCCTCGGGGCTGACCGTGCGCTGATAGACGTAATCGGGCGCCTCCTCGGCCGGGTTTTCAAGCGCTTTGCCTTCGCTGCTGGTGTGCAGCAGGTTGGCATCGACGCTGAACGGGGCCTCGCCGCGTTTGTCCTTGGCAATCGGGATCTGGTTCGCCTCGGCGAATTCGATCAGCTTGGTACGCGAGGTCAGGTCCCATTCCCGCCACGGCGCGATCACCTTGATCGAGGGGTCAAGCGCATAGGCGGACAGTTCGAACCGCACCTGGTCGTTGCCTTTACCTGTCGCGCCATGGGCGACGGCATCTGCACCGTGACGGTGCGCGATATCGACCAGATGTTTCGAAATCAGCGGGCGCGCAATCGAGGTGCCCAGCAGATACAGCCCCTCGTAGACCGCATTGGCGCGGAACATCGGGAAAACAAAGTCGCGCACGAATTCTTCGCGCACATCGACAATATGGATGTTTTCCGGCTTGATGCCCAGCAACTCGGCCTTTTGGCGCGCCGGCTCCAGCTCTTCGCCCTGGCCAAGGTCGGCGGTAAAAGTGATGACCTCGCAGCCGTATTCGGTCTGCAGCCATTTCAGGATGATCGAGGTGTCGAGCCCACCCGAATAGGCAAGGACGACTTTCTTCGGCGCGTCGGACATGCAGATAACCCCCAATGGAATTTCGGCAGGGAATAGGATCATTCGCGGTGTGTCACAAGAGGAGCACGACAAAACGCCCCTTCCCCGTGCCATCGTACCCGTTTTGATAGGGCTATCAGCCCCTGTTCTCTCTTGCCAATCGGGAAAAATCGGGTCATTCGCGAATTCATGGAAAACTTTGCCGCCTCTGTCCGCCAGGCAGAGATCGCGCTGCGCGACCTCTTCGAGCCGACGCCCCTGCAAAAGAACGACCACCTTTCGGCCAAATACGGGGCCGAAATCTGGCTGAAGCGTGAAGACCTGACACCCGTGCGCAGCTACAAACTGCGCGGCGCCTTCAACGCCATGCGCAAGATCAGCGGCGGGGCAAAGGGGCATTTCGTCTGTGCCAGCGCCGGCAACCATGCCCAGGGCATGGCCTATGCCTGCCGCCATTTCGGCACCAAGGGCACGATTTTCATGCCGGTCACCACGCCGAAGCAAAAGATCGACAAGACCCGCATCTTTGGCGGCGATGCGATCGAGATCGTGCTTGCAGGCGACTATTTCGACCAGACGCTGGCCGCTGCGCAGGACTTTGCCCGCGCCCAACGCGCGACCTTTCTTTCGCCCTTTGACGATGCAGACATCATCGAGGGCCAGGCCACAGTCGGGTCGGAGCTTCTGGACCAGCTTGGCGGGGCGCCGGATCTGATCATCCTGCCGGTCGGCGGCGGCGGGCTTGCCGCAGGCGTCACCCGGCTGTTTGGCGAGCTGGCCCCCCGGACCCGCGCCGAATTCGCCGAGCCAGAAGGGGGCGCGAGCCTGCGCGAGGCCTTGCAATCGGGCGCGCCCGTCACCCTGCCCTCGGTCGATAATTTCGTCGATGGCGCCGCCGTGGCGCGAATCGGTGATTTGCCCTTCCGCGCCCTGTCGCACTTTACGGCGAACGATGTCCATACCGCGCCCGAAGACCGCATCTGCGCCACTATGCTGGAAATGCTGAACATCGAAGGGATCGTCCTGGAACCTGCTGGGGCGCTTGCCATCGACGTGCTGCGCGACATGCCCGATCTGGCAGGCAAACGCGTGGTCTGCCTGTGCTCGGGCGGGAATTTCGATTTCGAGCGCCTGCCCGAGGTCAAAGAGCGCGCCCAGAGATTTTCGGGACTCAAGCAGTATTTCATTCTGCGTATGCCCCAGCGCCCCGGCGCGCTGCGTGATTTCCTGCAGTTGCTCGGCCCCGAGGACGATATCGCCCGTTTTGAATATCTTAAGAAATCGGCCCGCAACTTTGGCTCGGTCCTGATCGGTATCGAGACTACGGCCCCCGAAAACCTCGACCGGCTGCGCGAGCGGCTGGAGGCTGCGGGGATCGGCTATCGCGACATCACCCGTGATCCGGTACTGGCGGAATTCCTGATCTAATCGCATCTCAGACACGGCCGCCTTGCTGGCAGGTCCGCCGTGTCCCGCCAAACCGGCCCATCAGCGCCTGTTTTGATTCCGAGTAACAGGCAAGCAAGGCCTCAACATCGACCTTTTCCGGGTGCCCTTCGGCCGCCTGACGCTCACCCGCGTCACAAAGACAGCCGAAAACCGCAAAGCCCAGGCTCCAGGCGCAGCCTTTGAGGAAATGCAGATCGGTTTCCAGGCGCAGCGCATCCAGAGGCGACAAGCGCATAATGACCCCTTCGACCTCGTCCAGAAACAGCTCCAGAATCAACTGAAACTCGTCATCACCGACTTCGTCACGCAGTTCGTTGATACGGTTCCAGTCCAGCACGGACACCCTCCGACAGAATCACGCGACCTTCGTAACAGCGAATCCGTCTACATCCGGTTAATACTGAAAATGGTATAGATTAACCGAACATTCAGCCCGGTGGAGCTAAACCCGTCAGCATGATGATCGCTGATGGCCATGCACCGAATCCTGCGCCCCAGACCCAAAGGCTGGTGCTGATTGTCGATGACAGCCGGGCACAGCGGCGGACACTGGCGGTCCAGATGACCCGCGCAGGCTATCAGGTGGCAGAGGCCGCAAACAGCCGTGAAGCGATGCGCCTCTGCCTTGAGCGACGGCCGGACATCGTGATTTCGGACTGGATGATCCCCGGGCATAGCGGGCTTGAATTCTGCCGCCGTTTCCGTGCCATGCAATCGGACCGGTACGGCTATTTCATCCTGCTGACCTCGCGCAACGACAAGAAGGACATTGCCGAAGGTCTGCGCGCCGGTGCCGACGAATTCCTGACCAAGCCGGTCTCGGGGGCCGAGCTGCTGGCGCGGCTTGCAGCCAGCGAGCGCATCCTGCGCATGGAGGAAAAGCTGCGCAGCGCCAACACCCGCCTTACCGCTGCACTGACCAAGCTGCGTGAGACCCAGACGGCAATCGAACGCGACCTGCGTGAGGCACAACGCCTGCAACAGGGGCTGGTTCGCGAATGCCACGGCAGTTTTGGGGATTTCGACCTTTCGCTGCTGATGCGGCCCGCCGGCCATGTTGGTGGCGATCTTGTCGGCTTTTTTCCAATCAACGCGGGACGGGTCGGGCTGTTTGCACTGGACGTGGCGGGACACGGGGTCGCCTCGGCCCTGCTTTGCGCCCGTCTGGCGGCGCTGCTTTCGGGGACAAACCATCAGAACGTCGCAATACGCGCCTCTGACAGCGGGGGCTGCGATCCCAAGCCCCCGGTCGAGGTCATGCGCCTGCTGAACTCGCTGATGCTCGATGAACTGCGCATCGAATCGTATTTCACCATGATCTATGCCGATCTGAACCTGTGGACCGGGCATTTGCGGCTGGTGCAGGCGGGCCATCCCCATCCGATGGTGCAGCGCGCTGACGGGCGGATCGAATCCATCGGGCAAGGGGGCCTGCCCATCGGGGTCTTTTCGCAGGCCGATTATGAGGAATTGCAAGTCACACTCGCCCCTGGGGACAGGCTGTTCATCTATTCGGACGGGCTGACCGAATGCGAAAACGCCCGCGGCGACCCTTTGGGAGAAGAGGGTTTGCACGCCATCCTGCGCACCAATGCGACGCTGCATGGCGACGCGCTGTTGGAATCAATCTGTTGGTCAGCAGCACATTACAGCAGTGGCCAGCGAAGTGACGACATCTCGGCCGTGCTGGTCGAACGGCGAAGCGAGGGTGCGTCTTGCAGCTAGCCCGCGACCCCGAACCTGCGCAATGCCGCCCGAACCATGGCCCGCGACCCAGGGTCGGGCAACAGGCCTGTGACTTGGGCCAAGGGCACCCAATGCGCCTCATGGCCCGGCTCCGAAGGTGTGCCGAGCCGGGCAACGGGACGGGCCAGCCAGATGCTGCACAGCTTTTCGGCCCAGAAACCGTAATCCGGCATGTAACAAAAACGCCGATAGGCCCCAAAGCAGCGCGGATACCCGATACGCCAGCCGGTCTCTTCCCGCACCTCACGATGCAGCGCAGCCAATGCCGACTCGCCGGGGTCTATGCCGCCGCCCGGCAGCTGAAACTCTGGCTCGGGTGCGTGCTGAAAGGTCAGCAAGGCCGCGCCATCCCGGATCAGCAGAGCATAGGCGCCCGGACGCAGGCGATAGGCGCGGCGACCGGGCGGCGTTCCATAACGCGGTATCATCGGGCGTTCTTCCCCATTCTTCTCGGCGTAACGCATCGCAGTCGCAGCAACGCACCTTTTTCGGATCCAAGGCGAAGGCACGCTAAGCGTGGGCCGCGCATGGGCACAAGAGGTATGGCAGTCTGGCCTGAAACGCAAAAGCCGCGCAAACCCAAAGGCTTGCGCGGCTTTTGTTATGGTGCCCAGGAGAGGACTCGAACCTCCACGCCTTGCGGCACACGGACCTGAACCGTGCGCGTCTACCAATTCCGCCACCTGGGCAGGTCGCGTGAGCCGGGTGATTAAGGCCAGCCGCGGGAGGTGTCAACGGGGGTGACGAAGAATCTTCGCACTGCCATCATCTTTTTTCGCCCCGCCCGTGATGCGGATGCTGCGCAGGTCATGCTGCAGCTGCGAAATCGCGCAGGGACAGCCGGAAATCCTGTCCATTCGGCCAGCTTGCTGAGGCAAATCGCACGAGGCTACAAAACCTCGACCAAGGGGCATGGCCCGCGATCTCCGCCGCCTGATGGAACTTTCATGGACGAACTGACGCGCCAAGAATGGGATGTCATCGTGATCGGCACGGGAATCGGCGGAGGCACCGCAGGCCGCCATCTGGCAGAAGCGGGCTTGTCGGTGCTGTTCGTCGAAAAGGGCCCCGATCTGGGCGATGCCCCCCTGCCAGCACTTGGCATCGACACTCATGATCCCGAAAAACGTCTGGCAAACGGAGCGTGGCCGCGGTTGCTTGAGGCGCAGCTTGACGGCAACTGGTGCGAACTTGACGGCATGATCGGCGCCGGGGTCGGCGGCACCTCGGCCTATTACGCCGCGACGCTGGAACGCCCCGAGCGGCACGATCTCGATTCCTCCCAGGCGCTGCCCCACCCAACCGGTGGCTGGCCCGTCAGTTATGACGAGATGCTGCCCTGGTTCGCTCTGGCCGAAAAATATTTTCACGTCAGCGGCGAAAGCGATCCCCTTGCGCAAGAGAAATCCGACCTGCTGCCACCGGGCCTGCCGCTGCCACCGTCGGACGCGGCGCTGATCGAGGCGCTGAATCGCGCCGGAATGCACCCCTATCGCACCCATATGGCAGCGCGCTTTCTGCCGGGATGCGAATGCTGCTTTGGCCGCCGTTGTCCGCGTCGCTGCAAGATGGATGGCCGTACCGCAGGGGTTCTGCCGGCGATCGAGACTGGTCGCGCCACGCTGATCGACCGTTGCACCGTCATGCGGATCAAGGCCGGTCACCACAACGTCCAAGGGCTGGTTTGCCGCCGGGACGGACAGGAATTCACCCTGCGGGCGCGAACCTATGTGTTAGCAGCGGGGGGGCTTGGCTCACCGTCACTTCTGCTGCGCTCGGGCAGCGAGATTTGGCCGCAAGGGCTTGGCAATGGTAACGGCAAGGTCGGCTGTAACCTGATGTTTCACCTTAGCGAGATCATCGCCATCTGGGCCGCTCCTGGCCGCGACGAAAACGGAGAGGCTCGCTCGGTCAGCATACGCGACCTCTATTTCATGGATGGTCAGCGCTTTGGCACGGTGCAATCCATGGGCCTTACTGCCGGATATGGCGAGATTTTACATGCGCTGAACGGACGTTTCGACCAGTCGGCGCTGCGCCGGTTGCGTGCGTTGCGCCACGGGTTGCGCCTGCCCGCGATGATCGCAGCGCGGATTCTGGGACGCGCCAAGCTGTTTGTCGGCGTCCTTGAGGACCTGCCTTATGCGCATAACCGCGTGCTGCCTGATCCGCAGGACCCCGACCGCCTGCGCTTTCGCTATGACATCTCGGACGAGCTGCGGGCGCGACGGGCCGCATTCCGCAAGGCGATGCGGGCCGCATTTCGCCCACATCGCGCGATGTTCATGGGCACGACGCCCCAGCTTAACTTTGCCCATCCCTGCGGGACACTGCGATTTGGCGACAATCCGGCGACCAGCGTGCTGGACCGTGATTGCCGCGTGCACGGGATAGACAACCTTTATGTCAGCGATTCGTCATTCATGCCGACCTCGAACGGGGTCAATCCCAGCCTGACCATCGCGGCAAATGCGCTGCGGGTCGCGGACGCTATCGTCGCAGGGCTGCGGCCACGGCTTGCCGCTGGCGACAGGCTTGGCTATTGAACGGGCAGGCACGCCACGAAGGGAGCGACGCATGTCCACAGCCAAGCTTGTCACCATCTATGGCGGCTCTGGATTCCTGGGCCGGCAGATCGCCCGGATCATGGCCGCCGAGGGCTGGCGCATCCGTGTCGCCGTCCGCCGCCCCTATGAAGCCGGAGTCGTCCGCACCTATGGTGCCCCCGGTCAGGTCGAACCCGTACCCTGCAACGTCCGCGACGACATGTCCGTCGCCGCCTGCATGGCGGATGCGGATGCGGTGATCAACTGCGTCGGCATTATGGTCCGCGAGGGCAAGAACACGTTCGACACCATTCACGAAGAGGCGGCGGGCCGTGTCGCCCGCATCGCTGCCGAGACCGGGGTGAAACATTTCGTCCATGTCTCGGCCCTGGGCGCCGATCCCGACGCCGCCAGCAATTACGCAGCCTCGAAAGGCCGGGGTGAAGCCGAGGTGCTGACCCATCGCCCCGATGCGGTGATCCTGCGCCCCTCGATCATCTTTGGGACCGATGACCGCTTTTATAACCGCATCGCCTCGCTGACCCGTCTGGGGCCGTTTCTGTTCGTGCCGGGCGCGCGGACCGAGGTACAGCCGGTCCATGTTCTGGACGTGGCCCGCGCCGCCGTCATGGCCGCCTCGGGCGAGGCCGGATCGGGCATCTATGAACTTGGCGGCCCCGATGTTCTGACCATGCGAGATGTCGCCCGGCAGGTGCTGACCGCCACTGCACGCCGCCGCGCAATCATCGGCGTGCCGCATTGGCTGGCCGGACTGATGGGCTTTGCGCTGGACACCGTGCAGGTCGTCAGCGGCGGGTTGCTGACAAACCGGGTGCTGACCCGCGATCAGGCGCGGCAGCTGCGTCAGCCGAACCGTGTCTCGGGCAAGGTCAGGACTTTTGCCGATCTGGGCATCGAACCGACCGCCGCGCCCCCGATCATCGAGGGCTATCTTTGGCGCTTCCGCCCGACCGGCCAATATGAGGCGATCACGGCCTCGGCGAAAAACCTGCGCAACAGCTGATGGATCATAACACTCTTGTCGCTGCCGCACTCGGTCTGCTGGAAGGGCTGACCGAGTTCATTCCCGTGTCCTCGACTGGTCATGTCCTGCTTGCCGGACATTTTCTGGGCTTTGATTCGCCCGGCCGCGCATTCGAAGTGCTGATCCAGCTGGGCGCGATTCTTGCCATCCTTGGCGTCTATGCCGGGCGGTTGTGGCGGATTTTCTCTGCCGCCCCGCATGACCCGCAGGCACGCCGCTTTATCCTTGCGGTGCTGCTGGCGTTCCTGCCCGCCGCGGTGATCGGGGTCCTGACCCACAAGATCATCAAGGAGATCCTGTTCGAGACCCCAGCCCTTATCGCCACGATGCTGATCGTCGGGGGCGTGGTGCTGTTGTTCGTGGACCGGCTGGCCTCGCGCCCGCGCTATTTCGCAGCCGAAGATTTTCCGCTGCCAATGGCGCTAAAGATCGGCTTTATCCAGTGCCTGGCGATGATCCCCGGCGTCTCACGTTCGGGCGCGACCATCGTCGGGGCGCTGCTCCTGGGGGCGGACAAACGCTCTGCGGCCGAGTTCAGCTTTTTCCTGTCCATGCCGACGATGCTGGGCGCCTTTGTCTTTGACCTCTACAAAAACCGCGATGTTCTGGACGCCGCTGCGACCGGAAACATCGTCATCGGCTTTGTTTGCGCCTTTCTGGCCGCCATCGTCGTGGTCCGCGGGCTGCTGAATTATGTCTCGGCCCATGGCTATGGCTTCTTTGCCTGGTGGCGAATCGTGGTCGGAGTCGTGGTTTTACTGGCTTTACAGGCTGGATGGTAAGCAATGTTGACCTATTTTCCTGCCGCTCAGCGATAAAAAATCGCGCTCAGACCGGAAAATCGTTAAATGAGTCAGTATTGCTGACTTTTATTTGACTGCAGGCTGCCGTATCAGGCGGGGAATTCCCTCGCCATCCAAGGACGCGCAGCCATGGCCACGCAGAAGATGCTTAAATTCGTCACCATTGGGCGCGAGATGCCCGAAAAACGTGACGCGGCATCCCGCTCGGGAGATTTCCACGAAATCTATCGCGAATTCGCCGATGCCAAGGCCAAGGAGCAGTCCAGCCGGTGCAGCCAATGCGGCGTGCCTTATTGCCAAAGCCACTGCCCGCTGCACAACAACATCCCGGACTGGCTGCGCCTGACCGCCGAGGGGCGCACCCGGGAAGCGTACCTGCGCAGCCAGGAGACGAACACCTTCCCCGAAATCTGCGGCCGCATCTGCCCGCAGGACCGGCTGTGCGAAGGCAATTGCGTCATCGAACAATCGGGCCATGGCACCGTCACCATCGGCGCGATCGAGAAATACATCACCGACACCGCATGGGAAGAGGGCTGGGTCGCACCGATCACCCCGGCTCAGGAGCGTTCGGAGTCGATCGGCATCATTGGCGCCGGCCCGGGTGGCCTTGCCGCAGCGGACCGCCTGCGCCGCATGGGCTTTCAGGTCACGGTCTATGACCGCCACGACCGCGCCGGCGGGCTGCTGATCTATGGCATCCCCGGCTTTAAGCTGGAAAAGCACGTGGTCGAGCGTCGCACCCGGCAACTGGCCGAAGGCGGGGTCGAATTCGTTCTGAACGTCGATGTGGGCACCGATATCAGCTTTGACGCGATCCGCGGCAAACATGACGCGGTGCTGATCGCGACCGGCGTTTACAAGACCCGCGATCTGGACATCGACAATGCCGCCGCGCGGGGCGTGGTGCGGGCGCTGGACTATCTGACCGCCTCGAACCGGGTCGATCTGGGTGACGAGATCCCCGATTACGAGGACGGAGAGCTGAACGCCAAGGGCAAGCGCGTCATCGTTATCGGCGGCGGCGACACCGCCATGGATTGCGTGCGCACCGCCATCCGTCAGGGCGCGCAATCGGTGAAATGCCTCTATCGCCGCGACCGGGCCAATATGCCCGGCAGCCAGCGCGAAGTGCAGAACGCCGAAGAGGAAGGCGTCGAATTCGTCTGGCTTTCGGCCCCCGGCGCCTTCTCCGGCCATGTCACGGGCGAGGCGATGGTTGCGCAGGAACGCGATGTTGACGACACGGGCGAGGTTCCGACCATCAGCGCCGTTCGCGTGCAGCGGATGCGGCTGGGCGCGCCCGATGTCTCGGGCCGGCAAAGTCCCGAACTGATCGAGGGTGCCGATTACGACGAACCCGCCGAACTGGTCATCAAGGCCCTGGGCTTTGAGCCCGAGGAGCTGCCGCGTCTTTGGGGCGTGGACGGGCTTGAGGTGACGCGCTGGGGCACGATCAAGGCCGATTACCAGACCCATCAGACCAGCTTGCCCGGCGTCTTTGCCGTGGGCGATATCGTACGCGGCGCCTCACTGGTCGTCTGGGCAATCCGCGACGGGCGCGAGGCCGCCGACAGCATCGTCAGCTATCTCTCGGGCGCTGCCCGGGTCGCTGCGGAATAAGGGGGCGGACCATGCGGATATATTCCTTCAGGACACAGGCGCAGCACTCCTGCCCCATCCGGCCGGCCGGCGCCATGGCGCTGGCGGCAGGTATGGCGATCTGGCTGTTGCTGCCCGCAGGACCGGCGGCGGCGGCGAATTTCACCCCGCCTTCGGGCTGCAAGCTTGAGGTCACGGTGCAAAACCGCGGCTGTACCGTCTCGCAGCATTATCGTTGCGACTCGGACGCGCCAGGCGACCAGCGCGTGACCTATTTCACCCAGGAAGGGGCGACCTTTCAGTCGCGCATCGACCGCGAGACGCGCTGGATGGAAAGCACCGACCTGCGTACCGGCCTGACCGATGTGCTTGAGGACGAGGCCGAGGATCATGCCTCGTTCAGCACGCTTTTGCGCAGCGGCCAGGACGATTTCGACTTCTGGACCCGCTCAAACAGCGGCGAGCGGCTGCACCACGTCGGTCAGGACGAGCTGACGGGCGAAAAGGTGCAGATCGACGGCATGGCGCTGGATGTCACCCGGTTCGAGCTGACCACCTACAGCGAATCCGGGCAGGTGCTGATCCGGCGCCGTGGCCAGCAATTCATCAGCCGCACGCAAGGGCGGTTCTACGGGGGTGTTGAGACCTCGGAGGACTGGACCGGCGCAGTGCAGCAGACCAACGACAGTCCGGTAACCTTCGCGTTCCCGGGGCACCCCGGCTTTGGTTCGACCACACCGGAATATGATTGCGACCTGCAGATGGTGGGCGGCGAGGGGGCCGACATCCTGAGGCAGCTTTTGAAGGAGGCACGGACGTGAAGGACTGTGACATGACGAGCTGGGAACAGCAGGAACAGGCCCGCCGCGACTGGATGGCGGAACACTCCCTCTACCGTGCCGAGGATGAACATTCGTCCTGCGGCGTCGGGCTGGTGGTCAGCATCGACGGCAAGGCCAGCCGCAAGGTCGTCGAAAGCGGCATCAATGCGCTGAAGGCAATCTGGCATCGCGGCGCGGTGGACGCGGATGGCAAGACCGGCGATGGCGCGGGCATCCATGTGCAGATCCCGGTGCCCTTCTTTTACGATCAGGTGCGCCGCACGGGGCATGAGCCCGACAATGACAAGCTGATCGCCGTCGGCCAGGTCTTTCTGCCACGCACCGATTTCGCCGCACAAGAACGCTGCCGGACCATCGTGGAATCCGAGGTGCTGCGCATGGGCCATTACATCTATGGCTGGCGGCATGTGCCGGTGAACACCTCGGTTCTGGGGGAAAAGGCCAACGCCACCCGCCCCGAGATCGAACAGATCCTGATCCGCTGCGAAAAGGACATCGACCACGAGCAGTTCGAGCGCGAACTGTACATCATCCGCCGCCGGATCGAGAAAGCGGCAGTGGCGGCTCAGATCGCGGGCATGTATATCTGCACGCTGTCGTGCCGCAGCATCATCTACAAAGGCATGATGCTGGCCGAGCAGGTGGCCGAGTTCTATCCCGACCTCAAGGATGAGCGGTTCGAAAGCGCCTTTGCGATCTATCACCAGCGGTATTCGACCAACACCTTCCCGCAATGGTGGCTGGCCCAGCCCTTCCGCATGTTGGCCCATAACGGCGAAATCAACACGCTGAAAGGCAACGCCAACTGGATGCGCAGCCATGAAATCCGCATGGCCAGCCGCACCTTTGGCGACATGGCCGAGGATATCAAGCCGATCATCCCCGGCGGCTCTTCGGACTCGGCGGCGCTTGATGCGGTGTTCGAGGTGCTGGTCCGTTCGGGCCGCAATGCGCCGATGACCAAGACCATCCTTGTCCCCGAGGCCTGGTCCAAAGCAACGACCGACATGCCCAAGGCATGGGCGGATATGTACGCCTATTGCAACTCGATCATGGAGCCATGGGACGGTCCCGCGGCGCTGGCCATGACCGACGGGCGCTGGGTCTGCGGCGGTCTGGACCGTAACGGGCTGCGGCCGCTGCGCTATGTCGTGACCGCCGATAACCTGCTGATCGCGGGGTCAGAGGCTGGCATGGTCCCGGTCAATGAAACCACTGTGCGCGAAAAGGGCGCGCTTGGTCCGGGTCAGATGATCGCCGTCGATATGGCCGAGGGCAAGCTTTACCACGACCGCGAGATCAAGGACCATCTGGCCGCCAGCCAGCCCTTTGGCGACTGGGTGGAAAAAGTCGTCCAGCCGTCCGAGCTGATGGCGACACTGCCCGAAACCGCCCTGCACGAAGATGAAGACCTGCGCCGTCGCCAGATCGCCGTTGGCTACAACATCGAGCTGATCGAACAGGTGCTGGTGCCGATGGCCGAGGACGCCAAAGAGGCGCTTGCCTCGATGGGTGACGACACGCCACCTGCGGTGCTGTCGCGCCAGTTCCGGCCGCTGTCGCATTATTTCCGCCAGAACTTCAGCCAGGTGACCAACCCGCCGATCGACTCGCTGCGGGAAAGCCGGGTGATGAGCCTGCGCACGCGGTTCGGCAACCTCAAGAACGTGCTTGAGGAAAGCTCGACCCATGCCGAGATCACCATGCTGGAAAGCCCCTTCCTCGCCAATGGCGAGTTCGAAGAGCTGACCCGCATGTTCCAGGATCAGGCAACGCAGATCGACTGTACCTTCCCGGTCAATGGCGGGCAGGACGCGCTGGCCGATGCGCTGGCCCGCATCCGCGCCGAGGCCGAGGATGCCGTCCGCTCGGGTCACGGTCACATCATCCTGACCGACGAAGGTATCTCGGCCAGCCGCGTCGGCGTACCGACGATCCTTGCGACCAGCGCCGTGCACAGCTGGCTGACCAGCAAGGGGCTGCGGACCTTCTGTTCGCTGAACGTCCGGTCCTCGGAATGCGTGGACCCGCATGACTTTGCGGTGCTGATCGGCTGCGGCGCGACCACAGTGAACCCCTATCTGGCCCAGGACACGCTGGCCGACCGGATCGGGCGCGGCCTGCTGGAAGGCAACCTGATCGACGTCATGACCCGCTACCGCGAGGCGATCAACGCCGGCCTGCTGAAGATCATGGCCAAGATGGGGATTTCGGTCCTCAGCTCTTATCGCGGCGGCCTGAACTTTGAGGCCGTGGGGCTGAGCCGTGCGATGGTCGCGGAATATTTCCCCGGCATGCAGTCGCGCATCTCGGGGATCGGTCTGCACGGGCTTCAGGCCAAGCTGGAAGAGGCTCATGCCAAGGGCTTTGGCGCGCCGCTTGTCGATCTGCTGCCGGTGGGCGGCTTTTACAAGGCGCGTCGTTCGGGCGAAAAGCACGCGTGGGAAGCCAACACCATGCGGCTGTTGCAGCTGGCCTGCGAGAAAGCGTCCTATGATATCTGGAAGCAGTTCACCGCCACCATGCGGGCGAACCCGCCGATCCATATCCGTGACCTTCTGGATATCAAACCGCTGGGTAAGCCGGTGCCGATCGAAGAGGTTGAATCGATCACCTCGATCCGCAAGCGCTTTGTGACGCCGGGCATGTCTTTGGGCGCCCTGTCGCCCGAGGCGCATATGACCCTGAACATCGCCATGAACCGCATCGGCGCCAAGTCCGACTCGGGCGAGGGCGGCGAGGATCCGGCCCACAGCCATCCGCTGCCGAACGGCGACAACCCCTGTGCCAAGATCAAGCAGGTCGCCTCGGGCCGTTTCGGCGTCACCGCCGAATACCTGAACGCCTGTGAAGAGCTTGAGATCAAGGTCGCACAGGGCGCCAAGCCCGGCGAAGGCGGCCAGCTGCCCGGCATGAAGGTGACCGAGCTGATCGCCCGGCTGCGCCACTCGACCAAAGGCGTGACGCTGATCAGCCCACCGCCGCATCACGACATCTACTCGATCGAGGATCTGGCGCAGCTGATCTATGACCTCAAGCAGATCAACCCACGTGCCAAGATCACGGTAAAGCTGGTCGCCTCGTCCGGTGTCGGCACCATCGCGGCGGGCGTTGCCAAGGCCAAGGCCGATATCATCCTGATTTCGGGCCATAACGGCGGCACGGGCGCCAGCCCCGCGACCTCGATCAAATTCGCGGGCCTGCCGTGGGAGATGGGTCTGACCGAGGCGCATCAGGTGCTGGCGATGAACCGCCTGCGCGACCGGGTGACGCTGCGCACCGACGGTGGCCTGCGTACCGGGCGCGACATCGTCATGGCAGCGATGATGGGGGCCGAGGAATACGGGATCGGCACCGCCGCCCTGATCGCCATGGGCTGCATCATGGTCCGTCAGTGTCAGTCGAACACCTGCCCGGTGGGCGTCTGCACGCAGGACGAAAAGCTGCGGGCCATGTTCAACGGCTCGGCCGACAAGGTGGTGAACCTGATCACCTTCTACGCCACCGAGGTGCGCGAGATCCTCGCCAGCATCGGTGCCCGCTCACTGGACGAGGTCATTGGCCGCGCCGATCTGCTGACCCAGGTCAGCCGGGGTGACAAATCGCTGGACGACCTTGACCTTAACCCGCTGCTGATCACCGTCGATGGCTCGGAAAAGATCGTCTATGACCGCTCCAAGCCGCGCAACGCCGTGCCCGACACGCTGGATGCCGAGATCATCCGCGATGCTGGCCGCTTCTTCTCGGATGGTGAGAAGATGCAGCTGAGCTATGCGATCCGGAACACCCAGCGGACGGTCGGGACCCGGACCTCGTCGATGATCGTGCAGACCTTTGGTATGCGCAACAAGCTGCAGCCCGACCACCTGACGGTCCGGCTGACCGGCAGCGCGGGCCAGTCCCTCGGCGCCTTTGCCGCGCCGGGGCTGAAGATCGAGGTCTCGGGCGATGCCAACGACTACGTCGGCAAGGGGCTATCGGGCGGCATCATCGTCGTACGTCCGCCCATGGGCAGCCCGCTGGTCGCCCATGAAAACACGATCATCGGCAACACCGTGCTTTATGGCGCGACCGCCGGCTATCTTTTCGCGGCTGGCCGGGCGGGCGAACGCTTTGGCGTCCGCAACTCGGGCGCCACGGTGGTGATCGAGGGCTGTGGCTCGAACGGTTGCGAATACATGACCGGGGGCGTTGCAGTGATCCTTGGCCGCATCGGCGCGAACTTTGGCGCCGGCATGACCGGGGGCATGGCCTATCTCTATGACCCCGAGGGCATCGCACGCGATTACATCAACCCCGAAACGCTGGTGCTCTGCCCGGTTACCCAGCCCCATTGGGAAGCCGAGCTCAAGGGCCTGATCGAGATGCACGTGAAAGAGACGGGCTCGCGCCGTGCCGACGAGATCCTGCAAAACTGGGAAGAAGAGCGGCGGAATTTCCTGCAGGTCTGCCCCAAAGAGATGCTGCCCCATCTGAAGCATCCCATTGCCCCGGTCGAGGATCTGTCAGCGATCCCGGCGGAATGAAACGAATACGGGGGCCTGCGGGGCCCCCGTTTCACATCCCCCGTAACGTGGGGCTACTGTGTCAGACCGAACTGGATCTCGATCTTTTGCCGCTCGGCCCCGGGTCCGGTCCAGTCGTGATAGATTTCGCGGCTTTCGCCGGTAAGCGCGCGCCCCGCAGCAGCGATCTTGGCCAAAAGCGGCGCATAGCCGTCAGAAAACAGCGCCGCCAGCGGCCCTTCGTGCAGGGCAGAGGCGACAGGTACGGGCGGCAGGTGGTGCAGCCCGGCAACGGCGCTGCCCGATGCGGCGACCGGACGGCAGATGCGCCAGTCAAATTCGGTCTCGCCATCCTTGGGCAAGTTCTGCGCAATGAATATCCACGGCCCCGCAACCTCAAGGCCGGCGTCTTTGATCTGCTGCCCGATCTCGGGGGCAAGCTCGGCGGCGGCATTGGCGATCTCGGGGATGCGCAGCCGCCGCTCGCGCTGCACCACCCACATTTCGGGCGTTGTGCTGATCTGCATGGGATGTCCCTCATCTGAACGTGGTGGTTTTACAGCAAGACCGCGACGGTTCTGCAAGCCAGCCATACATCCCCTTTCGGGCCGGTTGCGGTTGGCCTCACCTGCAATCAGGGGTAAAAGCCGCCGGGCGACGGAATCGGAAAAGGAAGCGCGCCCATGTCCGCGACCGAAAAAATCGCCCTTGGCAGCATCCTGACCGGCATCGTGGTGCTGGCGCTGAAGGCGCTGGCCTGGTGGATGACCGGTTCGGTCGCGCTGCTGTCGGACGCGCTGGAAAGCACGGTGAACGTGGCGACTGCCGTCGCGGCACTGATCGCGATCCGGATCGCGGCCAAGCCCGCCGACCGCGGCCACCCCTATGGCCACCACAAGGCCGAGTTCTTCAGCGCCGTGCTGGAGGGGGTGATGATCATCGTCGCCGCATTGCTGATCCTGCGCGAGGCATGGCACGGCTTTCAGAACCCGCGCATGCTGGACGCCCCGCTGGAGGGGTTGCTGGTGAACGGCACGGCCAGCATCCTGAACGGGCTGTGGTGCTGGGTGCTGATCAGCCGGGGCCGAAAGCTGAAATCCCCGGCACTGGTCGCCGACGGTCACCACCTTCTGTCCGATGTGATCTCATCAATCGGGGTCATCGCCGGGGTTGGGCTGGCCGTTATAACCGGCTGGGCGGTGCTTGACCCGGCGCTTGCCGCATTGGTTGCGCTGAATATCCTGTGGTCGGGCTGGAAGGTAATGGCTTCGTCGCTGTCGGGCCTGATGGACGAAGCCGTGTCCGAGGATACTTTGGCCGATATCCGCGCCACCATCTCGGACACCGCCACCGGCGCGATCGAGGCACATGACCTGCGCACCCGCCACGCCGGGCCGCGCACCTTTATCGATTTTCATCTGGTGGTCGAAGGGGGCACCACTGTCGATGCCGCCCATGACATCTGTGACCGGATCGAACAGGCGCTGAAGCAAAAACTGCCCGGTGCGCTTATCACGATCCATGTCGAACCCGAACACAAGGCCAAGCACTCGGGCGTTGTGGTCATCTAGCGCAGGCGCTTGCCTTCTGCGTCAAAGTGGAAGGCACGGTTCGGATCAAAGCTTAGCCCCACCTCTTCATCCACGGCATAATCCTGTTCGCCGAACTGGCGCACGGTCAGCAAACCATGATCTTCGGTGGCGACATAGACCAGCGTCTCGCCGCCCAGCTTCTCGACATGGCTGACGCGGCCGCTGATCTGGCCGCTGCCCGGCTCAAGATGTTCGGGGCGGATGCCCAGCGTGTCCGAGCGCAGCCCCAGCTTGCCAGCCTTGAGAAAGTTCATCTGCGGGCTGCCGATGAACCCGGCGACGAAGGTGTTGTCGGGATCGTTGTAAAGATCCATCGGACGGCCCACCTGCTCGACCACGCCACCGCGCAGAACGACGATCTTGTCGGCCAGCGTCATCGCCTCGACCTGGTCATGGGTGACATAGATCATCGTCGCGCCCAGTTCGCGATGCAGGCGCGCAATCTCGATCCGGGTCTGCACGCGCAGCGCCGCATCAAGGTTCGACAGCGGCTCGTCAAAGAGAAACAGCTTGGGCCGCCGCACGATGGCGCGGCCGATGGCGACGCGCTGGCGCTGACCGCCAGAAAGCTCGGCCGGGCGGCGCTCAAGCAGATGCGAAAGGTCCAGCATCTCGGCGGCTTTCTCGGTCGCCTGTTCGATCTGGACCCGCGGGGTACCGGCCTGTTTCAGCGCCAGCCCCATGTTGTCGCGCACGGTCAGATGCGGGTAAAGCGCATAGCTTTGGAACACCATCGCGATTTCGCGCCTGGCCGGGGCCAGATCGTTGACGCGCGCGCCATGGATGGTGACATCGCCCGAGGTCACATCCTCAAGCCCCGCGATCATGCGCAAGAGCGTGGACTTGCCGCAGCCCGAGGGACCGACAAAGACGCAGAACTCGCCATTCTCGACATTGAGGTCCACGCCCCTGATGACCTGGGTGGCGCCGAAGGACTTGGTAACTTGGCTAAGGGTCAGGGCTCCCATCAGGGTCTCCTTACTGCGGGACGGATCATTTGACGGCGCCGGCGGTGATGCCGCGGATCAGCTGGCGCGAGAAGATGAGGTAAAGCACCAGCACCGGCAGGATCGCGAGGCTTAGCGCCGCCAGCACCGCATTCCAGTTTGTGACGAACTGGCCGATAAAGACCTGGCTGCCCAGCGTGATGGTCTTGGTCGCCTCGCTTGGGGCAAGGATCAGCGGGAACCACAGGTCATTCCAGATCGGGATCATGGTAAAGACGGCGACGGTCGCCATGGCGGGCCGGACCAGCGGCAGGACCAGCCGGAAAAAGATCGTGTATTCCGACAGACCGTCGATACGTCCGGCGTTCTTGAGATCATCCGAAACGCCGCGCATGAATTCGGACAGGATGAATACGGCTAGGGGCAGGCCTTGCGCGGTATAGACCAGCACCAGGGCAGTCAGCGTATTGACCAGCCCGGATGCCACCATCATTTGCAGGATGGCGACCGTTCCCAGCCGGATCGGGATCATGATCCCAAGCGCAAGGTAAAGTCCCGTCAGCGTATTGCCGCGAAAACGGTATTCCGACAGCGCAAAGGCTGCCATGGCGCCGAACAGCAGGACAAAGAACAGGCTTGCCACCGTCACGATCAGCGAGTTCTGGAAGTAGAGAAAGAAATCCCCCTGCGCCAGCACCGTACGATAACCGATCAGGTCGAATGTGTCGGCTGTCGGCACCGCCAGCGGATCGGCAAAGATCGCGCGCCGGTTCTTGAAACTGTTCACGACCACGACAAAGACCGGGAACAGCGCGATCGCCGTATAGAGGATCAGCACCGCATGTGCGGCAAGGCTGCGGGCAGTTGAGTTGCGGGCCTGGCTCATGCTTTCCCCTCAGAACTGATAGCGGCGCAGCCGACGGTGGACGGTGAAGAGATACAGGCTGACGCCCAGCAGGATGATCCCGAACATGGCGGTGGCGATTGTCGCGCCCATATGCGGGTCGCCGATTTGGAGCTGGAAGCCAAAGAACGTCCGATAAAGGAAGGTTCCAAGGATATCGGTCGAGAAATTCGGCCCCGCCAGTGCGCCCTGCGTCACATAGATCAGGTCAAAAGCGTTGAAGTTGCCGACAAAGGTCAGGATCGAAATGATACCGATCGAGGGCAGGATCAGCGGCAGCTTGATTTTCCAGAACTGCGACCAGCCGGTGACGCCGTCCATCTCGGCCGCCTCGATCACCTCGTCGGGGATCGACAGCAGCGCCGCATAGATCAGCATCATGGGAATGCCGACGAACTGCCAGACCGAGATCAGCGCCAGCGTCGTCAGCGCCGAGCCTTCGCGGCCAAGCCAGGGCGCAAACAGCCCCTTCAGCCCGACGGCATCCAGCATGCCGGGGGCGATGCCCCAGATCGGCGACAGGATCAGTTTCCACACAAAGCCGACGATGACGAACGACAGAATGGTCGGAATAAAGATCGCGGTGCGGTAAAAGGCGGCCCCGCGTAACCGTGGTGAGGACAGCAGCGCCGCCAGCGCCACCCCGACCGGGTTCTGGACCAGCATATGGACAAGAAAGAACCAGGCGTTGTTGCCAAGGGCGTTCCAAAAGCGTTCAGACCAGCGCGGATCGCCAAACAGCGTCGCAAAGTTCTTCAGGCCGACAAAGACGCGCCCCTCTTCTGTCGTGTTGAACAGCGACAGGTTCAGCGTCCCGAACAGCGGAACGATCATGATCGCGGTATAGACCAGCACCGCAGGTGCAAGAAACACCATGATATGCCAGCGAAACGCTTTCCGCTGCGCCATGACGCCCTCCTTCTCGGTTGAAACTACCCTTGGGGGTGCAGGGGGTTTCGCCCCCCGCCTTGTGCCGGGCCAGACAGCCCGGCCGATTATCGCGTCGGTCCCCCGGACCCGGCAGACGGTTACTTCTGCCGCGGTTCATACCACGAGGCGAGGCCCTTTTGCAGCCGCTCGGCAGCAGCCTCGGGCGTCTCGGCACCGGTGATGACATTGGCCGAGGCGGTCCAGGTCTCATTTTCCAGGTTCGGCGTGCCGCGCGACAGGATCTGATAGGTCGAGCGGATCGTCGGTTCGCAATTCTGACGCCAGGACACGAATTCCTTGGCCAGCGGGTCCTGCATCTCGACCGGCGTCGAGTTCAGCGAGAAAAAGCCCGGCAGCGCGTTGGCATAAAGCTCGGCGAACTCCGGCGAGCCGACCCATTCCAGGAATTTCCTGGCCTCTTCGGGATGCTTGGTCGCAGCATTCAGGCCCAGACCGATATCAGTGTGGTCGCTGATATAGCACTTGTCCCCCTCGGCCGGGACCGGAGGCGGGAAAGCGCCCATCTCGAACGCACCGCCGATCTGCGGGCCGAAGACCCCGATCTCCCACGAGCCGGCGGGATAGATCGCGGCACGGCCCAGCGTGAACAGGTTCTGGCTGTCGGGATAGGTCTGGGCCTCAAAACCATCGCCCAGATAATCTTTCCATTTCGCAAGTTGACGGAAGGGGGCGACCCAGGCCTCATCGGTCAGCTTTTGCGTCCCGGCAAGCAGCGCCTTGCGGCCCTCTTCGCCCTTCCAGTAGTTCGGGCCGATATTCTGATAGCCCATGGTCGCGGCTTCCCACTGGTCGGTGGTGCCCATCGCCATCGGAATATAGGTCCCGTCCTCTTTGATCTTGTCGAGCAGGGCAAAGAACTCTGCCTCGGTTTTCGGCGGCTCAAGCCCCAGCTCGGCAAAGGCGTTCTTGTTATAGATAAAGCCGTGGATCACCGAGGCCATGGGCACACAGAAGGTCTGCTTGCCATCGTCGGTCTGCCAGGCAGATTTCGCCACATCCGAGAAATTGGCCATCGCCGCCAGATCGGTCAGATCCGCCAGCTTGCCCTTTTTAAAGAGCTCGAGCGAGGCGTCGAAGGGCCGGCAGGTGATCAGGTCGCCCGCCGAACCAGCATCCAGTTTGGAGTTCAGCACCGCGTTATATTCCGGCGGGGCCGAGGGGGCGAAATTGATCTTGATGCCGGGGTTCGCCGCTTCGAAAGCCGGGATGATCTTGTCCTGCCAGATGGCAAGGTCATCGTTGCGCCAGCTTTCGACGGTCAGCGTCACGTCCTCGGCCCAGGCGGCGGTGCCCAGCATCGTGCTGGCCAGCAGCGCCAGGCGGATGGTCTTGGTCATGGTCTTCTCCCTTCGGCATCGGGTCTCTCACGGACCCTCTGGTTGAAATCAGATCAGAGGGGCCAGCAGGCCCCCATTTTCGGTCAGCTGCGCCTCAGCCTCTTCGGGCGTTGCGCCGCGCGCGACCAGAATCGCGGGTTTGACCACGCCACCCGTCCGCGACAAAGCCTCTTCGGCCACGTCGCGCCCGACCCCCGCCACTGCGGCGACGATGCGGGCTGCGCGATCGACCAGCTTGATGTTGTCGGCAACCACATTGACCATATAGCCGTCATGAACATGGCCCAGCCGGATCGCCACCAGGACCGACAGCATGTTCAGCGCCACCTTTTGCGCTGTTGCCGCCCCCATCCGGGTCGAGCCCGAGACAACCTCTGCCCCGGTCTCGATCAGGACCGGAATATCTGCGATCCTGAGCAGCGCCGAATCCGCCACATTGGTCAGGCCGACGACGGTCACGCCGCGTTCCTGTGCCGCCGTGCAGATCGCCAGCGCATAGGGTGTGCGCCCCGAGGCCGAAAGGCACAGCAGCACGTCCCCCCTGCCCAGCACTGAACGGTCCAGATCGGCAAGCGCCAGTTCCGGATCATCCTCGACACTGCCGGTCAGATGCAAAAGCGCCCCGGCGCCCCCGGCAAACATCATCGGCGTCCGTTCGGGCGCGATGCCGAAAGTGCCGGCAAGCTCAAGACAATCGGCCAGTGCCATCAGCCCCGAGGAACCTGCCCCGGCATAGCCAAGCTTGCCGCCCTGGCGCAGCGCCCCGGCAGCAGCGTCGGCCGCGCGTTCGATGGCCGGCAACGCAGGCCGCAGCGCACCAAGCGCCGCCACCTGCGCGTCAAGCAGGATGCGCAGCACCTCGTCGCCCGTACGGGCGTGAAGCCCTGCGGATGCCGGATGCCTTGCCTCGGTGCCAGATGCGGTCATGTGATTCCCCCTGTTTCACCGATAATGCCAAAACAATACCACTTGTAAAGACTCATCTGCATCAGATATCAGAAATTGACGTTTCCCAGCGGTTTTGAAATTTACCCTTCCCTTTTGGTATTGCTTTGGTATCATCCGTTCAAAGGGAGTCGCCATGTCATATTTTCTGGGCATTGACGGGGGAGGAACCGGCTGCCGCGCCGCTATTGCAGACGGCTCGGGCCGGATTATCGGCGAGGGCGCATCGGGGCCTGCCAATATCTCGACCGATGTAAAGACAGCCTGCGCCAATATCCTCGCCGCCGCCCGCGCGGCGCTGGAACAGGCCGGGCGCGGCCATGTGGATGAGCTGACTGCGGTGCTGGGCCTTGCAGGCGCGAATGTCACCGCCGCCGCGCTCAGCCTGCAATCCATGCTGCCCTTTCGCCGCACGCGCATCGTTACCGACGCCGTCACCGCAGCGACCGGCGCGCTGGGTGCCGATGACGGGATCGTCGCCGCCATGGGCACCGGCTCGGTCTTTGCTGTCCAGATCGGTGGCGAGATGCGGCAATACGGCGGACGCGGCTTTCTTTTGGGCGATGAGGGCAGCGGCGCGGTTCTGGGCCGGGCACTGTTATCCGAGGCCCTGCGCGCCGAAGACGGTTTCGTGCCCATGAGCCCGCTTTTGCAGGCGGTGCTGGACGAGCTGGGCGGAATCGAGGGCGTGATTTCATTTGGCCTCAGGGCACGACCGGCCGAGTTCGCGATCTTCGCGCCGCGCATCGTCGCCGGGGGCGATCCGGCGGCCGAGCGTCTTTTTGACAGCGCCGTGGCCGAGATCCGCGCCATGATCGACACCCTTCAGGCGGGCCGCGACCTGCCGGTGGTATTTCTGGGCGGCCTTGGCGCGCATTACGCCCACCGGCTGCAGGGGCTGTGGCCAATCCGCGCGCCCAAGGGCTCGGGCCTTGACGGGGCACTGCATCTTGCCCGGCAGGAGGTGTGATGGGAGAGCTTTTCACCGCCGAGGCCTTTGAGGAAACCGGCGGCGGGCCGCTGTATCTGCAACTGCACCGGTTGATCGCCGATGCCATCGCCTCGGGGCGGCTTCAACCGGGCGACAGCCTGCCGTCCGAGCGAGAGCTGGCAACGATGACCGGCCTGTCGCGCGTCACCGTGCGCAAAGGGGTGGCCGAGCTGGTCGCCTCGGGGCAGGTGATTCAAAAGCGCGGCTCGGGCACCTTTGTTGCGCCCAAGGTCGAAAAGCTGGAACAGGCGCTGTCGCTTTTGACCTCGTTCACCGAGGACATGGCCCGGCGCGGCCGCAATGTCGAAAGCCGCTGGATCGCGCGCGGATTGTTCACCCCCGCCCCCGAAGAGGTGATGGCACTGGGGCTGGGCGTCGGCGCGCATGTGGCCCGGCTGGAACGGGTACGCAGCTCGGACGGGGTGCCGCTTGCCATTGAGCGCGCCTCGCTGCCCCAGGATATCCTGCCCGATCCCGATTGCGTCACCGATTCACTATACGCGGTGCTGCAATCGCGCGGGTTGCGGCCGGTGCGGGCGGTGCAGCGGATCTCGGCCGCCAATCTGAACGCCAAGGACGCCGATCTGCTGGGCGTCAGCCCCGGTGTGGCCGGGCTAAGGATCGAACGTATCTCGTACCTGCCCTCGGGCAAGGTGGTCGAGTTTACCCGCTCGCTCTATCGCGGCGATGCCTATGACTTTGCCGTGGAACTGAAACTTGCCCCTGAAGGCGAAAGGAACCCGTGATGAGCCAGACACATATGGCGCGCGAAGTGGCCGAGATCCCCGAGGCCACCGCCCGTTTCCTTGATCGTTCGCGCGATGCGGTCATGGACGCCGCCAATGCCCTGCGCCGCAAGGACCCCGACCTGCTGGTCACCGTGGCACGCGGCTCGTCGGACCATGCCGCGACCTATCTGAAATACGCCATCGAGCTTGAGGCCGGGGTGCCGGTCGCCTCGGTCGGCCCGTCCATCGCGTCGATCTATCGCCGGCCCCTGCGGCTGGGCAAAGCGGCCTGTATCGGCATCTCACAATCCGGTCGCAGCCCGGACGGGGTCGAAATGATGCGCGCCTCGGGTCAGGGCGGCGCACTGTCGATCGCCATCACCAACGTCGAAGACAGCCCGATGGCACAGGTCTCGGCCCATTGCCTGCCCCTGCAGGCGGGTGAGGAAAAAAGCGTCGCCGCCACCAAGACCTTTGTCTGCTCAGTGCTCGCGGGCCTGTCGCTGCTGGCCGAATGGCGCGAAGACAGCGCACTCAAGGACGCCGTCGCCGCCTTGCCCGAGGCCTTTGGCAAGGCCATCACGCTGGACTGGTCGCCGCTTTCGGCACGTCTTGCGCGGGCGAACTCGGCCTTTGTGCTGGGGCGTGGCCCCAGCTTTGCCATCGCCTGCGAGGCAGCACTGAAATTCAAGGAAACCTCGGGCATCCACGCCGAGGCCTATTCCGCCGCAGAGGTGCTGCACGGCCCCGCCGCCATCGTCCGATCCGGCTTTCCGGTGCTGGCGCTGGGAGTCGAGGACGCCGCGCTGCCCCAGCTCAGGGCCACCGCCGAGCGTCTGGCGGCACAGGGCGCAGATGTGTTTGTCACGGGAACCGAGGCCGACAACGCTGTCACCCTGCCCTCGGTCCCCGACCTGCACCCGCTGGTCGCGCCCCTGGTCACCATCGCCGGTTTCTATGCCTTTATCGAGGGGCTGGCCCGGCGGCGCGGCTTTGACCCTGACACGCCCCCGCATCTGCGCAAGGTGACGGAGACGGTGTGATGACGCGCGAGGTTCTGACGGGCGCGCGCATCTTTGACGGTACGCGCTTTCTTGACGGTCATGCGCTGGTGATCGAGGACGGCCAGATCGCCGCCATCCTGCCCGAGGCCGAGGCCCCGGCGGGGGATCGCCGTACCGTAACAGGCATCCTTGCCCCGGCCTTTCTTGATTTGCAGGTGAATGGCGGCGGCGGGCTGATGCTGGACGGCTCAACCGATGCCGATGGGCTGCGCCGCATCTGCGCCGCCCATCGCTCACTTGGGACGGCGGGGGTGCTGCCGACGCTGATCACCGACACGCCCGAGGCGACCGCCCATGTCATCGCGCTTGGCATTGCTGCGGCCGAAAACGAGGTGCCGGGTTTTCTGGGCCTGCATCTCGAAGGGCCGCATCTCGACCCTCGCCGCAAGGGCGCGCATGACCCGGCGCTGATCCGGCCGATGACGGATGAGGACCTGGCGCGGCTGTGCGACGCCGCCCGCCGCCTGCCCGCGCTGATGGTGACGCTTGCGCCCGCGGCAGCAAGCCCCCAGCAGATCGCCGCCCTTGCCGGGGCGGGCGCGGTGGTCAGCCTTGGCCACAGCGAATGCACCTATGAAGAGGCACAGGCCGGTTTTGCTGCGGGCGCCCGCTGCACCACGCATCTGTTCAACGCCATGAGCCAGATCGGCCACCGCGCGCCGGGACTGGCGGGGGCGGTGCTGACCTCGGATGTGGCGGCGGGGCTGATCGCGGATGGCATCCATGTCCATCCTGCGGTCATGCGACTGGCGCTGGCGGCACGGCCCGACGGCATCTTTCTGGTCACCGACTGCATGGCCTTTGCCGGCACCAACCTGACCGAGATGGAACTGGGCGGCCGCAAGGTGCTGCGCCGTGACGGGCGGCTGACGCTGGCGGATGGCACCCTGGCCGGGGCCGATCTGACGCTGCCGCAGGCAATCGCGCTGCTGGTCAGTCAGGTCGGTATCGCACCCGAGCGCGCACTGCGCATGGCCTCGGCCATCCCGGCGGCACTGCTTGGGCTTGAGGACCGTTATGGCAGGCTTGCTCCGGGTCGCGCGGCGGATCTGGTGCTGCTTGGCCCCGACTTCAGCCTGCGCGAACACTGGCTGTCATTGTGACGCATCGGCAAGGCCACGTGTCCGCGTGGTCTTTCCCTTGGCGCGCGGTCGTGCGAAACTTGTAAACTCGCCGAACCGTGAAAGAGGTCACGATGAGCGCCCCCCCGCCCGAAGCAGTGAAAAAGTCCGTTCTGCTGAACGGGCTGACGCCCGAGATGCGCGACAAGCTGCTAAAGGACGCCCTGCGATGCAGCTATAGCGAGGGCGAGACGATTTTTCTGCAGGGCGATCCGGCGCGTTCGGTGTTCATCGTCCTGAACGGTTTCGTCAAACTGTCCCGGCTGACGCCCAGCGGGGCCGAGGCGGTGGTTGCGATTCTGGGCCGCAACCGCAGCTTTGCCGAGGCGATGGTGCTGCGCGGCGAACCCTATCCGGTCTCGGCCGAGGCGATCTCGGACTGCACGCTGCTGCAGATCGACGGCGCGCGGTTGCGTCAGTTCCTGCTGGAAAATCAGGAATTTGCCATCGGCCTTTTGGCATCGACCTTTGTGCATCTGCAGGGGCTGGTGGACCAGATAGAGCGGCTTAAGGCCCATACCGGCGTCCAGCGCGTGGCGCAGTTCCTGGCCGATCTGTCCGATGCCGAAAGCGGCGGCGCCGAGGTTCGCCTGCCCTATAACAAACGTCTCATCGCCGGGCACCTGGGTATGCAGCCCGAAAGCCTGTCGCGGGCCTTTGCCCGGCTGCGTCAGCATGGGGTCGAGGTCGAGGCCAACCGCGCTATCATCGCCGATATCGCCGGGTTGCGCGCGCTGGCGATGGATTAGCGCCGCGCAGGATCATAAGGCGTAAAGCCCCCAGATCAACACCAGCCAAAGCGCAAGAGGCAGGGTAAAGGCCGTCCTCCACTCCGGTGCGCGATCAAGGTGCAGAAAACCCGACATGATCGCGCGGGCCTTAAGGAAAGCCAGCGCCACCAGTCCTGCTGCCACCACAGCGCCCGAGCCAAAAGACAGGGCCGTGGTCGCCGCCGTCAGCGCCAGAAGGGTCAGCCAGATGCGATGCAGATCCATCCCCTACCCCAGCAGATAAACCGGCGGCAGGATCAGCACCCAGACAAGATCGACCATATGCCAAAAGGCCGCGCCGGCCTGCACCTCTTCGGCACGCAGGCGGATTGCGACCAGCGCCAGAACCCCGATCCCAAAGAGCACATGCGCAGCGTGAAAACCGGTGATGAGATAGTAAAAGGTAAAGAACGGGTGGGTTTCAAGGCCAAGGCCTGCGCGCAGGTCGGCGGCATATTCGGCGATCTTGACCGCAAGAAAGCCCACCCCGCCCAAGGCCGCCAGCGCCAGCGTCATACGCGCCCGCCTGCGGTCGCCACGCCGGCAGGCACGCTCGGCCAGGGCTGCGCAAAAGCCCGAGGTGACAAGGATCGCCGTATTGAGCGCCGCCATCCATCCATGCAGCTGCGACTGCGCGGCGGCAAAACCCGCGGGATCGGTCAGCCGCACCGCCGCCATCGCGGTAGCAGCCGCAGCAAAGACCAGCAGTTCCGAGGCGATCAGCACCCAGATCACCGGCTCTCCGGGAAGGTCCTGTATCCGCATCAGCGCACCAATTGCCGGTAGATCACCGGCAGCGCCGCCAGCAGCCGGTCTGGATGCGGGACAAGGGAAAAGCCCCCGGGCCCAAAGATACGTGGAAACCAGCTTTTCGCGTCGCGGTCGACGGTTATGCCATGAACCGCGTGTCCGGCGCGGCGGGCCTCACGCACGGCCATGGCGCTGTCCTCGATGCCGTGGCGGCCCTCATAGTGGTCAAGGTCGTTGGGCTTGCCGTCGGTGATGACCAGCAACAGCCTGCGACTACCCAACTGCCGCGCAAGCCCGGCCGAGGCATGGCGAATGCCCGCGCCCAGCCGGGTGTAAAAGCGTGGACGCAGCCCGGCGATGCGCTGCTCGACTGCGACGCCCATTGGTTCATCGAAATCCTTGCAGGTGCTCAGAAATACCCGGTCGCGTTTCAGCGACGAAAAGGCGTTGATCGCGAAACGGTCGCCGCAGGCGTCCAGCCCCCAGGCCAGCGCCGCCAGTGCCTCTCGCTCAACCTCGATCACGGCGCGCCCGGTCACCGCGCTTTCCGTCGAGCGCGAAACATCAAGCAGGATCGACACCGCCAGATTGCGAGCAAGCGGCCGGGACTGGCGCCAGATGCGGTCGCTGCCCTGTCCGGTGGCACGCAGATCGGCGGCGGCGCGGACGGTCAGCTCGGCATCCAGATCATCCCCATCGCGGTGGCCGGTGGTGGTAAGGCGTCCCGGGCGCAAAGCCTCGAACTGGCGGCGCACGGCGCGGATGCGCGACTGCGCGCGGGGGTCAGGCTGCGGGGCCTCGTCCTGTTCGGGCGCGCGGTTTTCCAGCACCCGCACATGGCTGGCCAGATAGCGCCCGCGCCGGGCGTCCCATTCGGGATAGGTATGAATGCCAGCGACTGCCTCAAGATCCGCATCCTCGGGCGCAAGATCGAGATGCAGCCGCAAACGCGTCGCCGGTGCCTTTGACACCTGGCCAAGGCCCAGTTCTTCCTGATCCTCGGCCGCCTTCTTCGCATCATCCTGGTCATCATCATCGACATGCCGGTTGAGATTCATCAGGTCGGCCCAGCTCAGCAGAGCCTCAAACTTGTGCAGGATCAGGCTGTCGCGGCGCTGGGGCTGATCGCTTTGCCGTCGGCGGGCGCGAAAGATGCGCCCGTTGGCCGGATCGGCGGTGATACCGTCAGGCGCATCGCCGGGGGCAGCGGTCTCGGCCGTCTCGGGCGGCGCCAGATCGGGCCAAAGCGGCACGGGACGCATCGGACGATAGCCACGTGGGACCCGCTGCGCCGTGGGATCGTCTAACACCGCCAGCCAGTCACGGGCCAGACCCGGCAAAGGCGCGGGGTCGCCAAGCAAATGACGTATCAAAGCCTCGACTGCGGCCTCGGCGGGCGGCAGGGGGGCGACGGGGCGCAGGGTCAGGACCAGCCGGGACAGATCAGCATAAAGTCCGGCCAGACCCGGCGCGTCCCTTAGCGTGGCATCGACCGCGCGCCGGGCCGCACCAAGCCGCGCAAGATCACGGCACAGCGGATCGTCATACGCAGGCGTCAGATCAGCATGGGCCGCGCAGGCCGCAAGCCACAGATACAGCGCCCCGTTCGCCTGCCGCGACGGCAAGGCCGACAGGCGTTCGGGCAGGCGCAGGATTTCGCCGTCAAAACTTGCGTGCGGGACTGTTTCGGCCACCGTGCCAAGCCGCCGCAGCCAGCCGATACGATGCGCAGATGAACGGGCAGCGGCGGGCCTGATCTCAACCGAGGCGCCGCCGCCCAAAGCGCGAAACAGCACCGCAAGCCTGCCCGAAACCTCGGCCAGCGCCACCGCCTGATCGTCGAACTCTTGCGGGGCGCCAAAGCCGCTGGCCCAGACGTGCCAAAGCTTGCCGACAGTTTCCTCGGGCTCCCATGGTTCAAGGTGCAGACCCATGCCGCGACCCCTTAGCCAAAGATAGCCGCGACCAGATCGCGCAGCCCGCGCCTGACCTCGGCCTCGTCGGTCAGGGGCTCGATCATCGCCGCCTCGATGGCGCGGTCCAGCGCCATGCCACCGGCGATCAGACTGGCGGCATAGACCACCAGCCGGGTCGAGACGCCTTCTTCGAGGTCCTGGCCCTTTAGCCCGCGGATTTTGCCCGCCAGCCGCACCAACCCCAGCGTGCGGTCAGGATCAAGGCCGCTTTCGCGGGTGACGATCTCGGCCTCGCGGGTGGGTTCGGGAAAGTCGAACTCCATCGCCACGAAACGTTGCCGGGTCGAGGGTTTCAGGGTCTTGAGGATATTCTGGTAGCCCGGGTTATATGACGCGACCAGCATGAAACCGGGCGCGGCCTCGATCTCTTCTCCGGTGCGGTCGATGGGCAGGATGCGACGGTCATCGGTCAGCGGATGCAGGACGACAGTGACATCCTTGCGCGCCTCGACCACCTCGTCGAGATAGCAGATCGCACCCTCGCGCACAGCGCGGGTCAGGGGACCGTCGGTCCAGACCGTCTCGCCACCTTTCAGCAGATAGCGCCCGATCAGATCGGCCGCCGACAGGTCGTCATGACAGGCGACCGTATAAAGCGGCCGCCCCAGCCTCGCCGCCATATGGGCGACGAAACGCGTCTTGCCACAGCCGGTCGGCCCTTTCAGCAACACCGGCAGATCACGGGCGGCGGCGGCCTCGAACACCGCGACCTCGTCGCCCTGCGGCAGGTAGAAGGGGACATCCGCCCCCTTCCCTTCTGCGGGTTTCACATGCGCATTCATGGCTTACCCGGCCGTTTCCATATGGCCGTCCCTGTGCGTCTGCACCGGACCGGCGGTCACAACCTCGCGCCGCGGGAAAAGCACAGCGTAGATGAAGAGCAGCGCCCCCAAGACCACTGCGACACCCGAGCCAAAGCGCATCCAGTAAAACAGCGCCAGCCCGTCCTGCACGTCCATGTAAAGGCCGCCCTCGACCCGTTGCAGATGGGTCTGCACCGTGCCTGCAAAGGTCAGCGTCACGGTCATGAACACCATCCCCGCCGACATCAGCCAGAACGAGGCCATGTTCAGCACCTGGTTATAGGGATCGCGCCCTTTCAGCACCGGCATGGTGTAGCTGACCAGCGCGAGCACAAGGCAGACATAGGCGCCGTAAAAGGCCAGGTGACCATGCGCTGCGGTGATCTGCGTGCCATGGGTATAATAGTTCACCCCATGCAGCGTATGCAGAAAGCCCCAGACCCCGGCACCGAAAAACGCCAGCACGGTGCAACCAAGGCTCCAAAGCAGGGCTGCCTTGTTTGGGTGGTCCCGCCGGCCTTTCCAGACCATGACGAAGGCAAAGGACATCATGGCAAAGAAGGGCACGATCTCGAAGCTGGAAAAGATCGAGCCGATCCATTGCCAATAGGCTGGCAGGCCGATCCAGTAGTAATGGTGCCCGGTACCAAGAATGCCCGAAAACAGCGCCGTGGCGACGATGACATAAAGCCATTTTTCGACCACCTCGCGGTCAACGCCGGTCAGCTTGAGCATCAGAAAGGCAAGGATGGCGGCCATGATCAGTTCCCACACGCCCTCGACCCACAGGTGGATGACCCACCACCAGTACTGCTTGTCGAGCACGAGGTTCGCCGGGTTGTAAAAGGCAAACAGCCACAGAAGCACCAGGCCCCACAGCCCCATCAGCAGGACGTTGGTCACCGCCGTCCGCCGCCCCTTCAGCGCGGTGACGCTGACGTTATACATAAAAATCACCGCCGCGACGGCGATGCCAAGCTTGACCCATTTGGGCTGTTCAAGAAATTCGCGCCCCTCTTTGCCAAGCAGCCAGTGCCCGTGAAAGAGGTCGAAAAGATAGGTCACGACCACGCCCAGCGTGCCCAGGACAAGGATGCCCAGCTGGATCCAGGCAAGCAGGGGCGAATGCAGCTCGCGCTCTGCCTCTTCGGGCAGGATGTAATAGGTCGCCCCGAAAAACCCGAGCAGCAGCCAGACGACAAGGCTGTTGGTGTGCAGCATCCGCGCGATGTTAAAGGGCAAAAGCTCGGACAGGAAATTCGGGCTGACATAGATCCAGCCCATGATCAGGCCAATCGTGACCTGCACGGCAAACAGCGCCATGGCCACCAGAAAATACGCATAGGCGATGCGTTGCGATTGATATCTCATCGTTGTTCCCCCTCAGCCAGCGTCGTTCGGCGGCCAGTTCTGGGTGTTGATCGTGCCGGTCCACAGCAGGAAATCGGTCAGCGCCCGGTATTCCTCATCCGTCAGCTCGAACCGGGGCATCTGGCGGCGCCCCTCGATCCCCGAGGGCATGGACTCCATCCAGCCGCGCAGGGTCTCGACAGCGGCTTCGGGATCGTCCTGCACGCCCCAGCGCCGCATGACATTGCCAAGCTCGGGCGCGAAATAGGCACCTTCGCCCAGCAAAGTATGGCAGTCGATACAGGCGTTACGTTCCCACACGTGCTTGCCGAGAACGACCGAAGGCGTAAGCTGGGCCTCATCCACGGCCTTGGTGCGGGCGTAGATGTGGCTGTGTATGGTCAATGCGCCAAAGACCAGAAAAAAGAATATGGACCCGCCGTAGAAGACGTTCCGGGCCATGTTCTTGGTCATGATGTCGCTCATGACGCGGGTCCCCATCAGTTATTGTCAGATATTTCCTGACTGGACCCGGGGGACGAGTCGTTCATTGATGAAAGTCAAGCGTGGCAGGTGGCCGGCATTTTCCCCGAAAATTCCGCGTCCTGCGCGGGGACGGCAAGCTCGATCCGGCAGCCGGGCAGACGCCTCAGCGCCCCACAGGCAGCATCGGGCTGCATCAGGCACAGCGCGGTGGACAGCCCGTCCGCCATTGCCGCAGTCGCCGCGCTGACCGAGATCGTGTCCCACAACACCCCACCCCCGCCCGGCGCAAGGATATGAGGCAACCCGCGCGGCCCGATCAGCGTGCCCGCAGGCGAAGAAGTCGCCACCGCCCGGTCGCACAGGCGAATGCGGCGATAGGCAGCCCCCGCCGTATCGGCCAAAGTCACCGGCCAGCGGCGCGTGCCAAGCGCCCGGATTTCGCCCGTGTCGATCAGCAGATCGGTCAGGTCGTGACGCACCGCCGCCCCGGCCAGCCGGTCGGCAGCCCAGCCCTGCGCCAACCCGTTAAAGGTCAGGGCCATGCCGGGGCGGGTCAGCCGCACCTCGGTCCGCGACCATCTGACCGCGTCCCATCCAACCAGCGTGCGGGCAGTCGTCTCATCCTCGCCCCGCGCCCGCACCACCCACAGGGGCTGCACAGTCGGGTCAAAAGCGCCCCCCGTCGCCTCATGCAGCCGTCCGGAAAGCGTCAGCAGTTCGATCATCCCCGGCGCGGGAAAGCGCAACCGCCCGTCCCGGTTCAGCCGGGTCAGATCCGAATCGCGATGCAGCGAGAACAGGCTTTCGACATGGGCAAGAACCCGCGCCGCCTCGCCAAAAAAACTGCGCGCCTGCGTGGGGCTGGCACCCCGGAGCCGCAGCGTGACATCGGCCCCCATGGCGCGACCCCGCCATTCCTGGGGCGCAGCCCATGCCCGGGCGGGCAAGGCGGCGCAGGCGGTGACAAGCAGAAAGCGGCGGCGGTTCATGGCGCATCTCCGGGACTTGCAGCCGTTCGGGCGCGGCGTTTCAGCACAGGACAGGTGCCGGGGTCGTTCATCACCACCTGACAACGCAGGCACAGCACGCATTCATTGGGATTGATCCGCCCCAGCGGGTCGATGGCGCCGACGGTGCATTTCACCTCGCACAGCCGACATTCGCGCCCGCATTGCGGACGGCGGCGCAGCCAGTCAAAGATCTTGAGCTTGGCGGGAATCGCCAGTCCCGCCCCAAGCGGGCACAGATAGCGACAGTAAAAACGCTCGATGAACAGCCCGCCCGCCAGCACCGCCAACGCGAACAGCACAAAGGGCCATGCGCGCAGGAAACGCATCGAGATCACCGTCTTGAACGGTTCGGCCTCGGCAAGGATCAGCGCCTGCTCCATGCTGTAAAAACTCAGCGCGACGATGGCGACAAACAGCGTGTATTTGATCACCCACAGCCGTTCGTGCAGGGCCTGAGGCAAAGCAATCTGGCGCACCCCCAGCCTTTGCGCGACAGCATTCGTCAGCTCCTGCAGCGCGCCAAAAGGGCACAGCCAGCCGCAGAACACACCGCGGCCCCAGAAAAGCAACCCCAGCGCCACGGCGGACCAGATCAGAAAAATGATCGGCTCGATCAGAAACGTCTCCCACCGGAACCCGGACAGAAGCGCATTCAGAAAGGCCACCACCTGCACGACTGAAAGCTGGCCGTTCAGCCCCCAGCCAAGCACCAATAGCGTCACCGTCAGATAGCCCAGCCGCACCCGGCGCCACAAAAGGGGCCTGCGCACCAGCGCCTCTTGCCCGAAAAGGATCAGCGCCAGCACCAGCAGCATTGCGCCGACGATGGCGATGCCGGGCACCTTGTCCCGCCAGAACTCCTGCCACAGCGGCACGGCAGGTGGATCGGTCAGGATATAAGCCTCTGGCAGGCGAATCGTGGCGCGGACCGGTAGCACCGCCTCACCCCCCGCCGCCAAGGGCCGGGTTGCTGTCACGACCAGATCAAAGGGCTGACGCGGATCGATGCCCCCGGCAACGGGGTCGATGTTCAGCCGAAACAGGCTCATTTCCCTGAACTCGGGCGCGTCCGGCAAGGCCAGCTTTTCAATCATGGTGAAATCGCCGTCGCCGGGCCCGATACGCAGCGCGCCCTGTTCAAAGGCGATACGCTCAAACCGGCCCGTGCGGTGCCATTCGGTCCCACGTGGACTGTAAAGCCCGCGCGACAGCACCGCGACCAGCGCCTGACCGGGTTGCAGCGCGCCTGCGGCGGCGGTGAATTCGCGCGCACCCAGCAGGTTGCGACCCACGGTCGGCGGGTCGATCAGCCCGGCATAAAGATCCAGATAGGGCGCGTCCGACGGCTGGACCGGTACTTTGGCCCCGGCAAAGGCGCGCGCTGCATCGGCCATCGAGACAACGGCATGAGCCAACGCCCCCTCAGCCATCAGATCGGCCCATGTGGCGGGGCGGTAGGTAACGCGGTCGATCCCGCCCCCGCCGACCCCCTGCGCCTGCGCCAGTACCCGGGCGCTGCGCAAAATGCCGTCGCGGATCACCCCGGTCGAGACGGTGGCGCGCGAGATCACCTCGGGCAGCGCACTGTCCCAGCCCGGGGGCTGCGACAGGTCGACGCCCCGGAAGCCGTCCACATAGGCGGCGATATGCGCGTCCGAGATGCCAAGACTCAGCACAGGCTCGGTCTGGCGAACCAGCAGCGCACCGGCGATAATACCCTGTGGTGTGACCGCGACCAGCACATCCAGCGGCTTGCCGGAATAGCCAGTGGTTGCCGCGATTTCCCAGGTCGAGCCCATCATGCCCAGCGCCCGGCCCTCACGGCTGACACCCCAGCCGGGCACCGGCGTTTCGCGGCGGTCCAGCACCACTGGCCCATCCGCCCCGAAAAGTGCCTGCGCCTGCACCGCATCGGGGGCGGCAGGCGGCGCGGCCCACATGGGCAGGCTCAGCAAGATCAGTGCGATCAGTGCCAAAAGCAGGCGGCAAGGTGCGAAAGGATGGTGTCCGGGCATAAAGGTCCGCGTCCCAGGTCTTTGCCCGCTGATCGCCGAAATGCCGCACCCCGGCCTTAACATAGATCAAAGCCGCTGGCGCGAAATCCGCTCAGGAACAGCGTGAACGCGCGCCAGCAAATAGGAAAGCCAGATGAGACAAAGGACTTTCTTCGCCAGACCCGGCCTGATGGCCTCGGCAGCCCTGGCCCTTGTCCTTGGGCCGCTTGCGGTCTCTGCGCAAGAGCAGGCCCCGCCGGCCAAAGACCCTGCCGCCGCACTTGAGGATCACAAGACCAAGACAGACAACCGCTACGAGCCCTCGCTCGACAATCTCGCACAGCAAGAGGTAGCCGCCCCCGGCGCGCCCGAGGGCATCCCGGCGTTGAGCGAGGCGCAGTATAACGAGGCCAACAAGATCTATTTCGAACGCTGCGCCGGCTGCCACGGGGTGCTGCGCAAGGGCGCGACCGGCAAGGCGCTGACCCCCGACCTGACGCGTGAGCTTGGCTTTGACTATCTGCAAAGCTTTATCACCTATGGCTCCCCGGCGGGGATGCCGAACTGGGGCACCTCGGGCCAGCTTTCGCCCGAACAGGTCGACCTGATGGCGAATTACCTGCTGCTGGACCCCGCTGCTCCGCCGGAATTCGGCATGAAAGAGATGCGCGAAACCTGGAAGGTCCACGTTCCCCCGGAACAGCGCCCGGCCAAGCAGGAAAACGACTGGGATCTTGAGAACCTCTTTAGCGTCACACTGCGGGACGCAGGCCAGATCGCGCTGATCGACGGCGCAAGCTATGAGATCAAGTCGATACTCGACACCGGCTATGCGGTCCATATCAGCCGCATGTCCGCCTCGGGCCGTTATCTGTTCGTCATCGGCCGCGACGGCAAGGTCAACATGATCGACCTGTGGATGAAAGAACCGACCACCGTGGCCGAGATCAAGATCGGGTCGGAAGCGCGCTCGATCGAGACCTCGAAGATGGAGGGCTGGGAGGACAAATACGCCATCGCCGGGGCCTACTGGCCGCCGCAATATGTCATCATGGACGGCGAAACGCTGGAGCCGATGAAGATTCAGTCCACGCGCGGCATGATCTATGACGAGCAGGAATACCACCCCGAGCCGCGCGTTGCCGCGATCCTGGCCAGCCATTACCGGCCCGAGTTCATCGTTAACGTCAAGGAAACGGGCAAGATCCTGCTGGTCGATTACACCGACCTCAGGAACCTCAAGACCACCGAGATCGAGGCCGAACGTTTCCTGCATGACGGTGGGTTGGACGGCTCGCACCGTTACTTCATCACCGCCGCCAATGCCCGCAACAAGCTGGTGGTGATCGACACCAAGGAAGGCAAGCTCGTCTCGATCGAGGATACCGGCGGCCAGACCCCGCACCCGGGGCGTGGCGCGAACTTTGTCCACCCGACCTTTGGCCCGGTCTGGGCGACCTCGCATATGGGCGACGATTCGGTGGCGCTGATCGGCACCGATCCCGAGGGCCATCCCGACAACGCGTGGAAGATCCTCGACAGCTTCCCGGCGTTGGGGGGCGGGTCACTGTTCATCAAGACGCATCCGAAATCGCAGCACCTTTATGTAGACGCGCCGCTGAACCCCGAGGCCGAAATCTCGGGCTCGGTCGCGGTGTTTGACACCAAGGCGCTGACGGGCGACGGCTCGGACCCCGAATTCACGACGCTGCCCATCGCCGAATGGGCGGGCATCACCGAGGGCCAGCCTCGCGTCGTTCAGGGTGAGTTCAACAAGGACGGTACCGAAATCTGGTTCAGCGTCTGGAACAGCAAGGACCAGGAATCGGCGCTTGTCGTCGTGGACGACCAGACGCTGGAGCTTAAGCACGTCATCAAGGACAAGCGGCTGATAACCCCGACCGGCAAGTTCAACGTCTATAACACCATGACCGACACCTATTGATCAGCACGGTTGCAACCACAGGCAGGGGCGTTTGCGCCCCTGCCCCGGCAGCATTTCAATGGGGTTCGGACATGGCCGGCAAGACGGTGACGAATGGGGCCGCGCGTTGCGGCCTGAACGGCGCGGCGCTGGACAGGCCGCAACAGGGCAAGACGGGCATGGGCCGCGTCGATCTGATCGGTGCGGGCCCGGGCGATCCCGAGCTGCTGACACTGCGGGCACTGCGGCTTTTGCAGCAGGCGGACGTGGTGGTCCATGACCGGCTGGTCTCGGCCGAGGTGATGGCCTGCGTTCCGGCCCATGTCCGCCGCATCCCCGTGGGCAAGGCGGCAGGGTTTCACCCTGTTCCGCAAGAACAGATCAACGCCCTGCTTGTCGAGCTGGCACGCTCGGGCCTGACCGTGGCGCGGCTCAAGGGCGGAGATCCGACGATCTTTGGCCGTGGTGGCGAAGAGTTTGAGGCCGTGACCCACGCGGGCATCCCCTGCGACTATATACCCGGCATCACCGCGGCACAGGGTGCGGCGGCCTCGGCCCGGTTTCCGCTGACACATCGCGGACTTGCGACCGGGCTGCGCCATGTCACCGGCCACCGGGCACGGGATGCGGCGCTGGATCTGGACTGGGCGTCTCTTGCCGATCCGCAGACCACGCTTGCCGTCTATATGGGCGCGGCGAACGTGGCCGAGATAGCGCGGGAACTGATCCGCCACGGCATGCCCTCCGACCTGCCGGTGCTTGCCGTTTCGCAAGCCAGCACCCCGCAGGAAAAGCGGCTGCTTGCGACATTGAAGGATATCGCTGCGGCGCTGGCACGCAAGCCGCTGCCCACCCCGGTCCTGTTCATCATCGGCCATGTCGCAGCCATGGCGGATGACTGCGACCTGCCCCATGAATCCTACCGCCCGGAATGGCGGCTGGTGGCGCATGGCTAGGCTGGCACTCATCCCCGTGCTTCTGGCCGGGGCGGCAATGGCAGCCCCGCCCGATGCCACGCGGCAGGACGAATTGCGCCATCTGGTGCGGCAGGATTGCGGCTCGTGCCACGGGCTGCGCCGTACCGGCGGCCTTGGCCGCCCTATCACACCCGAGGCACTGGCAGAGCGCGAACCCGGAGATCTGGCCGAGGTCATCCTGGACGGCCTGCCCGGCACCGCGATGCCCGGCTGGCGCCCCCTGCTGACCGAGGATGAGGCGCGCTGGATCGCCGATTACCTGATGAAGACGGAGACGGAATGATGCTCAAGGCTGTTCTTGCCGCCCTCATGCTTACCATCACCCCGGCCCAGGCCGATGAGCTACGCGGCACTGGCGATCTGGGACTGATCGTCGAGCGTGAAACAGGCTCGCTGCTGGTGGTGGACCGCAGCGAACGCGCCGCACTTGGCCGGATCGAGGGGCTTGGCGATCTGTCCCATGCCAGCCTCGTCTATTCCCCGGACGAACGTTTCGCCTATGTCTTTGGCCGCGACGGCGGGTTGACCAAGGTCGATATCCTGACCCGTCAGGTGGTCCGGCGCGTGGTGCAGGCCGGCAATTCGATCGGGGGCGCCATCTCGGACGATGGGCAGCTGATCGCTGTGGCGAATTACGAACCGGGGGGCGTGCGGGTCTTTAACGCCGAAACGCTGGAACTGGTTGCCGATGTGCCGATGGGGTCGAAAACCGTGGGCATCGCGGACGCACCCGGTTCGCGCTTTATCGTTGCCACCTGGGACACGGGCGAAGTCTGGATCATCGACCACTCGCACAGCCCGGCACAGCCCGGAATCACCCGGCTCAAGGGTATCGGCGCCAACCCCTATGACGCGCTGCTGACCAGCGACGGGCGGCGCTATATCGTCGGGCTTTTCGGCGAAAAGGGGCTGACGCAGATCGACCTGTGGCAGGACCCGCCCGAGGTTACACGCTTTCTGCCCGATTACGGCCGCGACCAGCCCGATATGCCGGTCTACAAGATGCCGCATCTTCAGGGCTGGACGCTGGCCGATGGCGTCTTTGCCCTGCCCGCCGTCGGGCTGCACCAGCTGCTATGGGTTGATGCCGACAACCTGACCGAGATTGCCCGCACCGAACTTGCCGGTCAGCCGGTCTTTGCACTTGCCCGCCCCGACAGGCGCGAGGTCTGGGTGAATTTCGCCCCGCCGGACAATGACAAGCTGCAGGTCGTCAACACCCTGACCCATGAGGTTCTGGATACCCTGACCCCCGGCAAGGGTGTGCTGCACATGGAGTTCGCCCCGCGCGGGCGTGAGGTCTGGCTGTCGGTCCGCGACGAGAACCGGGTCGAAATCCGCGACACCCGCAGCCGCGAGGTTCTGGGCGAAATCGAGGCTCGTGCGCCTTCGGGGATCTTCTTTACCGACCGCGCACACAGGACGGGGCTTTGACATGGAAGATCTGGATCTGCGCATGCTCGACGGCTTTCAGCGCGACCTGCCGCTGGTGCCCCGTCCCTTTGCCGCCATGGCCCGCCGGCTCGACACAAGCGAGGCCGGGGTGATCGCCCGCCTCACCCGCCTGCAGGCCGAAGGTATCGTCTCGCGCGTAGGCGCCACCTGCCGGCCGAACACCGCCGCCGCCTCGACGCTGGCCGCGCTGCAAGTACCCGCGCGGCGGATTGAAGAGGTCGCGGCAATGGTCGGGGCAGAGCCCGGCGTCAACCATTCATACCTTCGCGAGGACGACTGGAACCTGTGGTTCGTCGCCACCGCCCCGGATACCGAGGCGCTGGCGGCGAGCCTTGCGCGGATCGAGACCGCGACCGGCCTTTCCGTCCTGTCCCTGCCGCTGGTGCGCGCCTTCAACATCGACCTTGGCTTCCCCCTGACCGGGGCGCGCCGGGCGATGGCGCTGGACCGGCCTGCCGATCTGGAGGCGCTGCGCCCACGCGACAAGCCGCTGATGCAGGCGCTGTCCTCGGGTCTGGCGCTGATACCGCGCCCCTTCGTCGCGCTGGGGCAGGCCCTGCATCGCAGCGAGGCCGAGATCATCTCGCGCATCCGCGCCCTGGCCGAAGCGCGCCTGCTGACCCGGGTCGGCGTGATCGTCAAGCACCGCGCCCTTGGCTGGACGCAGAATGCCATGGTCGTCTGGCGCCTGCCCGACACCGCGGTCGAGGCCGCAGGCACCGCTTTGGCGGGGGTGCCGGGCGTTACGCTGTGCTATCAGCGGCAATCGGTGCCGGGACGCTGGAGCTGGCCGCTCTTTTGCATGATCCACGCGCGTTCCCGTGCCGAGGCGATGGAGGTGCTGGCCCAAGCCCGCGCCCTGCCCGCACTGATGAATGTCCCGCATCGCATCCTGTTCTCGACCCGTTGCTTTCGCCAGCGCGGGGCCACCATCACCGGGATCGCCGCATGAAGAACCTTCGACGCCACAGCCTGCCACCCGAGGCATTGGACACGGCTGACCGCGCCATTCTCAACACGCTGCAAGAGGGTTTTCCCCTGACGCCCCGCCCCTTTGACGACGCAGGCGCGACGCTGGGGCTGACCGGCGCCCAGCTGATTACACGGCTGCAACGGCTGCGCGAGATCGGTGCGATTACCCGCTTTGGCCCGTTTTTCGATGCAGAGGCGATGGGCGGGGCATTCTGCCTTTGTGCGCTTTCGGTGCCGGAGCCGGATTTCGACCGCATCGCCGCGCTGGTGAACGCCCACGCCGAGGTCGCCCATAACTACGCCCGCGACCATGCGCTGAACATGTGGTTCGTGCTTGCCACCCCTACACCCGAAGGCATCGCCAGGACCGCCCAAAGGATCGAGGCCGAGACCGGGTTGACCGTATGGCAGTTCCCAAAGCTGCGCGAATTTTTCATCGGCTTTCGGGTGACGGCATGACAAGGCTGGACGATACCGACCGCCGCCTGATCGCGGCTACTCAGGCCGGGCTGCCTCTGGTTCAGGCTCCCTATGCCTGCATAGCCGCCGATCTGGGCTTGACCGAGGCGCAGGTCATCGACCGGCTTTCCCAACTGCAAGCGCGCGGGGTGATCCGCCGCATCGCCCTGGCCCCCAATCATTACGCGCTGGGGATGACCGCGAACGGCATGAGCGTCTGGGACGTCGAGGATAAAGTGGCCGGGACCTTAGGCGAAATGATCGGCGCACTTGATTTCGTCAGCCATTGCTATCTGCGCCCGCGTGCACCGGTCTGGCGCTACAACCTTTTTGCCATGCTGCACGGGAAAAGCCGCACCGAGGTCGAGGACAAGCGCACCCGGATCCGCGCCCTGCTCGGCCCCGCCTGTCTGGCCGACGACATCCTTTACTCCACCCGCATTCTGAAGAAAACCGGCCTGCGTCTTCGGGACGGCCAAGAAAGGTAAACCATGTTCCGCCTGACCGAATATATGCGCGAGCTTGTGTCCCCCTCACCCCCGCGTCGCCGGACACGGCCGGGCACGGTCCGTCCGGTGGTGATCTGGAACCTGACGCGCAGCTGCAACCTCAAATGCCGCCATTGCTATACAGTTTCGGCCGACCGGCCCTTTCCCGGCGAGCTGACGCATGACGAGGCGATCTTGGTCCTGCGCGATCTGTCGGATTTTCGTGTCCCGGCCCTGATCCTGTCCGGGGGCGAGCCGATGGCGCGCTTTGACTTTTGGGAACTGGCCGAAGAGGCGCGGCGGCTGGACTTTCGCCACCTTGCTCTTTCGACCAATGGCACAAGGATCGACGCCGGAAATGTCGCGCGGCTGGCCGATCTGCGCTTTGACTATGTCGGTATCTCGCTTGACGGAATCGGGACCGTGAACGACTGGTTCCGCGGCGTCGAGGGCGCTTTTGATCAGGCGCTTGCCGGGGTGCGGGCCTGTAAGGCGCAGGGGATCAAGGTCGGCCTGCGTTTTACCATCACCGAGAGCAACGCCCATCACCTGCCCGCCATGCTGGACCTGTGCCGGGATGAGGGCGTGGACAAGTTCTACCTGTCGCATCTGGTCTATGCCGGACGCGGAGACAAGCACCGGGGCGAGGACACCGCCCATACCCGCACCCGCCACGCGATGGACCTGCTGATCGACCGCGCATGGAAGGCGGTCGAGAAGGGCGAGCCGCTGGAGATCGTAACCGGCAATAACGACACCGACGCCGTCTATTTCCTGCGTTGGGCCGAGACCCGCTTTCCGGCCCAGACCATCGCCCACCTGCGCAAGCATCTTGAGGCATGGGGGGGCAATTCCTCGGGTCTTGGCGTCGGCAATATCGACCCGCAGGGCAAGGTCCACCCTGATACCTATTGGTCGGATTACACGCTGGGTTCGGTCAAAGAGCAGCCCTTTTCAGAAATCTGGACCGGCGACGATCCCATGCTGGCAACACTGCGAACCCGTCCGCGCCCGTTAAAGGGCCGCTGCGGCGCCTGCGCCTATCAGGCGGTCTGTGGCGGCAACACCCGCATCCGCGCGCTGCAACTGACCGGCGATCCATGGGCCGAGGATCCGGCCTGTTATCTTTCCGCAGCCGAGATTGGCGCAGAGGGTGCCGATCTTGACCGTCTTGCCGTGACACCTTTCCGGGGAAAAAGCCATGATCCGGCCCATCGTTTTTTCTAGTCTGCTGGCTGCCCTGCCACTGACCATGCTTGCATCTGCGGCAGCACAGGCCGATGCCGCCGCAGACTATGCCGAACATTGCGCCGCCTGCCATGGCGAGGACCGGCTGGGCGGCACCGGCCCCGCGCTGATCCCCGAAACGCTGGGTCGGGTGCGGGGCATTGATCAGGTGATCGCTCAGGGTCGCGTTTCGACCCAGATGGAGGGCTTTTCCGACCGTCTCTCGCCCCAGGCGATCGCGGCGCTGGTCGAATATGTGACCGCCCCACTTGGCCATCGCCCGGACTGGGACGCTGCCCGGATCGCCGACAGCCGCGAGATGAACCCCGATTACCAGCCCGCCGACAGTCCGGTTTTCGCCGCCGATCCGCTGAATATCACGCTGGTCGTCGAAACCGGGGACCATCATGTCAGCGTGCTTGATGGCGACAGTTTCGAGGTGCTGGACCGTTTTGCCACCCCTTTTGCCGTCCATGGCGGGCCAAAGTTCAGCCCTGACGGGCGCTTTGTGTACATCATGTCGCGCGATGGCTGGGTGCAGAAATACGATATCTGGTCGCTGTCCGAGGTCGGCCGCATCCGCGCCGCCCTGAACAGCCGCAACATTGCGATCAGTCCGGACGGTCAGCGTATTGCGGTGGCGAACTATCTGCCGGAAAGCCTGACCATTCTTGATGCGGACCTGAACCCCGTCAGCCTGATTGAAACGCGGGTCAAGGACAGGCCCAGCCGGGTCAGCGCCGTTTATCAGGCCCCGCAGCGCCACAGCTTTGTTCTGGCGCTGAAGGATGCGCCCGAAATCTGGGAGGTCGGGACCACCGACCTGGCAATCCGCCGCATCCCGATCAATGAGCCGCTGGACGACTTCTTCTTTTCGCCGGACTACCGCCAGCTGATCGGCGCCAACCGCGACGGCGACAAGGGCGTGGTGATCGACCTCGACGACGGGCACAAGGTCGCGGAACTGCCTCTGCCGGGCATGCCGCATCTTGGCTCGGGCATCACATGGCAGCGCGACGGCCGCCGGGTCATGGCGACCCCTCATCTGGGCGAGGGCGTCATCTCGGTCATCGACATGCAGGACTGGAGCCTTGTCGGGCAGATAAAGACCGCGGGTCCGGGCTTTTTCCTGCGCGGTCATGCCTCCAGCCCCTATGTCTGGGCGGATGTGTTCTTTGGCCCGCACAAGGACCAGATGCATGTCATCGACAAAGAAACGCTGGAAATCGTCAGGACACTGGCCCCCTTTCCCGGCCGGACCTTCGCCCATAGCGAATTCACCCGCGACGGCAGCCATGTGCTGGTCTCGCTGTGGGAGGATGAGGGCGCGGTCGTCGTCTATGACGCGAAAACGCTGCAAGAGGTGAAACGGCTGCCGATGCGCAAGCCTTCGGGGAAATACAATGTCTGGAACAAGATCACATTCGAGGACGGTACCAGTCACTGACGGCTGGCCGGCATGGAAACTGGCGCTGCTGTTTTACCCATTCGCGGCGGCGGCGGTCTGGATCAACCTTTTCATGCTGTCGTTGCTGGCAAGCTGGACTGGCCTGCCTGTACTGCCGCCCGCCCGCGCGATGGCAGCGGCGGCGGTGCTGGGTATGCCCGTCGCCTATGCCGCAGGGCGCTGGATCCGCGGTCTGATGGACAAGGCGCAGGGCCCTGAATCCCGCCCGGATGATAACCATTGATTATCTTGAATATCAAAATTAATAAATTCCAATAATTTAACTCTCCCGCTATACAAGTCTCAGCAGACTGTTAAGAGTTATCGGAGCCATCCGTTGCGGTCCCCTGAATGGGCGCAATCCGCATCCGGTCACGCTGCCTCGCCCAGCGACGCAGCCCAGCAAAAGGAGAGCCAACATGGACGGGAACAATATCGCCAGTTCGGGAAAATGCCCGGTGATGCACGGCGCGAATACCGCGCTCGGCACTTCGGTCATGGACTGGTGGCCGAACGCGCTGAACCTGGACATCCTGCATCAGCACGACAGCAAGACCAACCCGCTCAGGGGGTTCAACTACCGCGAAGCGGTCAAGACGCTGGACGTCGAGGCGCTGAAGGCTGATCTGCGTGCACTGATCAATACCAGCCAGGACTGGTGGCCGGCCGACTGGGGCAGCTATGTCGGCATGTTCGTCCGTACCGCCTGGCACGCCGCCGGATCCTATCGCGTCGGCGACGGCCGGGGCGGCGCCAATACCGGCAACCAGCGTTTCGCGCCGCTGAACTCGTGGCCTGACAACGTCAACACCGACAAGGGCCGCCGCCTGCTGTGGCCGATTAAAAAGAAATACGGCAACAAGATCTCCTGGGCCGACCTGATCGTGCTTGCCGGCACCGTCGCCTATGAGGCCGCCGGCCTTAGGACCTATGGCTTTGCCTTTGGGCGTGAGGACATCTGGCACCCCGAAAAGGACACCTATTGGGGTGACGAAAAGGAATGGCTTGCCCCCAGCGACGGCCGCTATGACGATGTGAGCAAGGCCGAGACGCTGTCGAACCCGCTGGCCGCTGTGCAGATGGGCCTGATTTACGTCAACCCCGAAGGGGTGAACGGCAAATCGGACCCGCAGGCGACCGCGAACCAGATGCGCGAAACCTTTGCCCGCATGGGCATGAACGACGAGGAAACCGTGGCGCTGACTGCGGGCGGCCACACCGTCGGCAAATGCCACGGCAATGGCAGCGCCGCTGATCTGAGCGCCGACCCCGAGGCCGCATCGCCCGAGTTTCAGGGCCTTGGCTGGATCAACACCAAAGGCCGCGGCGTGGGGCGCAATACCGTTGTTTCCGGCCTTGAAGGTGCGTGGACGACCAAGCCGACCGAATGGGACAACGGCTTCTTCCGGATGCTGTTCAACCATGAATGGACGCTGACGCACAGCCCTGCGGGTGCCTCGCAATGGGTGCCGATCTCGATCGCCGAAGAGGACAAGCCCGTGGACGTCGAGGACCCCTCGATCCGGGTAATGCCGATGATGACCGACGCCGATATGGCGCTGAAGGTCGATCCGATCTATCGCGAAATCTCGTTGCGCTTCATGAACGACTTTGAGGCGTTCAGCGATGCTTTTGCCCGCGCATGGTTCAAGCTGACCCACCGCGACATGGGCCCGCGCAGCCGCTATATCGGCCCCGATGTGCCGTCCGAGGATCTGATCTGGCAAGACCCAATCCCCGCCGGGACCAGCAACTACGACGTCGCCGGTCTCAAGGCACGCATCGCCGCCAGCGGGCTGAGCGTGGCAGAACTGGTCTCGACCGCATGGGACAGCGCCCGGACCTATCGTGGCTCGGACATGCGCGGCGGGGCCAACGGTGCCCGTATCCGCCTTGCCCCGCAAAAGGACTGGATCGGCAACGAGCCCGGGCGCCTGCAAAAGGTCCTGTCGGTGCTTGAGCCTCTGGCAGCCGAGTTCGGCGCCAGTGTCGCCGACACCATCGTCCTGGCCGGCAATGTCGGGATCGAACAGGCCGCCAAGGCCGCCGGTTTCGATATCGAGGTCCCCTTTGCCCCCGGCCGTGGCGACGCCACGCAAGAGATGACGGATGTCGAATCCTTTGCGGTGCTTGAGCCGATCCACGACGGCTATCGCAACTGGCTCAAGGCCGACTATTCGGTCAGCCCCGAAGAGCTGATGCTGGACCGCACCCAGCTTTTGGGTCTGACCGCGCCCGAGATGGTGGTGCTGGTCGGCGGTATGCGGGTTCTGGGCACTAACCACGGCGGCACCAGGCACGGCGTGTTCACCAGCCGCGAGGGGGCGTTGACGAATGACTTCTTCGCCAACCTCACCGATATGGCGAACACCTGGGTACCGGCCGATAACGGGACCTATGAGATCCGCGACCGCAAGACCGGCGCGGTGAAATGGACCGCAACGCGGCTTGACCTGGTCTTTGGCTCGAACTCGATCCTGCGTTCCTACGCCGAGGTCTATGCCCAGGACGACAACGCCGAGAAGTTCGTAAACGACTTCGTCGCCGCCTGGGTCAAGGTGATGAACGCCGACCGCTTCGACCTGCGGGCCTGATCATAGCCGGGACCGAGGGTCCCGGATCGCCAGAACAAGAACCGCCCGGAGGCCTGTCACCTCCGGGCGGTTTCGTATCTGGCTCAAGGCGCAGGGCGCAACGCTCCGAACGCACAAATTTGCCAAACCAATCATCCCGCCTTGGCTCAGTAACGAACCGGAACAAGACGGACAACAGCATCTGGCGCCAGGAAAAGCGGCATCCGGCGCATGGCGTCACAACACGGATTGCCGGACGGTGGCGTTGATGGTATTCAGCGCAACGCAACTGGTTCTGAGAGGTTCTGCCCAGCCAGTATTGAATATTCGGGGTTCTTGCCGCGCACACGTAGCTTGCGCACAGGGTCGCATAAAACTGATGCTGATACGTTACATAGTTCTTTGCGACAGACAAGCCGGAAAAAGAGCTTTGAACAGCAGAAATACGGCCAGATCGGCATCATGATCAGCATGGATAGTATCGTTCCCCGGAAAAGCGATTGTACAGATATCCGCTATCAGACCGATCGCAGAACCCTAAGAAAACAGCCGCCAGAAACCCTAAACGCCATCATCGCCAGTAAGCATCCAACCCACCAGGAAACCAATGCTCAGGTTTTCGTTAGCGCCATCATTTGCAAGAACCACAATGGCCACGCCCGGCAATCAAATCATGAAGATGATGGCATAGCATACCGCCCCCCTGAACTGGCCGAGACAGATCGGAAAGTAACGAGCCGGAAATCTCTGATACGCTACGTGGAATCGCCCCCATTCCGCTCAGACGCTGGTGAGATTTTGAAACAGCACAACACTTTCAACGCTGAATCTTAAGCCAAGAACGAAAACACGGACTGCGCCAAGGTGTGCGCGATATCCGGCCACGAGAATGAGGACGTACTGAAATGGACAATCAGGCCAACGAAAAATACGACGTAGCTATTATCGGGGTCGGCGTCGGAGCTAACTACGGCTCGGTTCTAACCTATTACAGCCTTTATCAAACGGTTCAGTCGTTTGGAAACAAGGTCCTTATGGTGTCAAAGATCGGCGCCAGCGCGGATGACCCAGAGATTCAGAATACACATGCGATCAAGTTCGCAAGAAAGCATTACAATCTCAGCAAAATTTACAGTCAGACGACCGTTCATGAACTTAACCGGATCGCCAATACTTTTGTAATCGGTTCGGATCAGGTCTGGAACTACGGGATCTCGCAGCATTTCGGCAAAGCCTTTTATCTGGACTTTACCGAGGATTCCAAACGCCGGATCTCTTATGCGGCGTCCTTTGGCCACTCAAAAGATTTCTCGCCGCCTGATGAAGTCCCCGTCATCTCCGAGTTGATGCGCCGCTTCCACGCGATCTCGGTCCGCGAAGATTCCGGCGTAAAAATCGCACGCGACATCTATCAGGTGCCGGCCAAGCAGGTGGCCGAGCCGATCTTCCTGCTTGACACCCAGCGCTATCTTGATCTGGCGGCCCAATCGACACGAGATGTGTCAGGGCCCTATCTGCTGGCTTATATTCTGGACCCGACGCCTCAGAAAAAGGCGGCGATCGAGCATGTTGCAAAAGAAAAGAACCTGAAAATCAGGATCATTCTTGACGCATGGCCGCACCTGTTTGAAAAAAACAAGCAGAGCATGGGTATCGAGGGCGCGGTCGAGGAGGGCATCGACACCTACGATTTCCTCAAACTTTATGCCAACAGCTCGTATGTTCTGACCGACTCGTTCCACGGCACGGCCTTCGCACTGAAGTTTGGTAAACCCTTTGCCTCGATTGGCAACAAGCGTCGCGGTGTGGCTCGTTTCCATTCACTGTTTGGAATTGTGGGCCATAAGGAACGTTTCACGCTGGATGCAAACGACATCCTGACCAGAAGCGCCGATTTCCTGGCTCCGCTCGACTATACCTCCATTCATGCAGCTCTTGACGCACATGTCAAAGAATCGAAGCTGTGGCTGAAATCGGCACTTAAGACGCCGATCCGGAACACGATTGCCGCAGTAGAGAAAAAGAAACTTTCTCCGTCCCTGGGTGCACGCCTGCGCAATGGCAAGCTGGAGCGGGCGCTGAGAAAATCTGCCGAACTTATCAAGTTCCAGATGAGCAAGCAGAAGTTCAGCCTGAGGGCGCCGCAATTCACCGCCAATAGCGACGCATGGACAGTTACCCACACCGGTCAGGCCACGCAGTTGAAGGCTGTATCTCCAGTCCGGGGCAATCTGGTATGGACCGACCTGCCCGAGCCGCTGAAGGAAGATTCCGCATATGAACTGACGATTGACTGGACAGTGCGCACAGCATCCGACCTCGTCAATGTTCACATCCGCAACCCGCAAACCGGAAAGTTCCGCGTTATTGGTGCCGTAGCACCAAAAAAGAAAACGAACGTGCCGCGCACCGACAAACTGAGCTTCGTCGTGCCTACCTCAGGCTTTTCTCAGATCATGTTCGGGGCAGTTCATTTCATCGGCGTAAATGCCGGTGCCGATATTACCGGGATATCTCTGCGCTCGATCCCCAAAGAGGCTGTTGTGCCGAATGCGGCGCCTGCCGCACCGTCCAAACGCAAGAAGGACGCGGCAACGGTCGTGCGAGAGCTGGGCGAACACGATATCAACCGCTTTATCAACTTCTATGCACAGCACCGCATCTCCCGCAATGTCGAGAATGCGCGTTCCCTGCTGATGTTCTATAGCCACGGTTTTGAAAAGGGGCTGAGCCGGTCCGAAAGCTTCCGCCCCGGCTTTGGCAAGGACTACATGCTGCCGCTGGCCGAAGAGATGAATAAGTGGATCAAAGCGGGCCGTGATCCAAAAGATTCCTTCTTCCAGATCGCCGCATCGGTCATGCACAACTATTTCGAGCGGCATCGTGAGATCGGCTTTGACGTATCTCACTTCTGGAAGCTGTTCCACACGCCTGTCCAGGAGGCGATTCAGAAAGCGGACAAAGGTACCGGCGGGGTCCAGGCCGCCCATCTGACCCGAGAAGCCGAGGTCGACAGGTTCCAGAATCGCAGTTTTGTAGATGTCGTCTTTTCGCGGCGCAGCGTCCGTGAATTCACATCGGATCCTGTCCGCAACGAGGATATCGAGCGCGCCATTCGGATTGCGCAGCAAGCGCCATCAGTCTGTAACCGCCAACCGGTCCGGGTCCATCAGTTCACCAACCCCGATGCCATCAAGGCCGCGCTTGAGCTGCAAGGCGGCTTCCGGGGCTACAAAACCCCGCCAAAGCTGCTGCTTATCACAAGCGATCTGTCAGCCTTTGTCGGCGCGGTTGAAAGAAACCAGGCCTTTATCGATGGCGGCCTCTTTATGATGCTGCTGTTGCTTGGGCTCGAACAGATGGGTCTGGGAGGCTGCAGCCTTAACACCGCCATGAACGCCGAGCGGGAAAAAGCGATCCGGAACATTCTGAACATCCCTGAGAACGAAGTCTTTATCTCCTTCGTCGCCGTTGGGCATTACGACCCGGCTGTCCTGACGCCGCGTTCGAAGCGCATACCGGTCCAGGAAGTACTGGCATCGCACGAAAAGGCCTGACTGTGGGCCCCGGAGAGCAACTGTGGAAAGAGCTTCGCCAATGAACAGCATGCCGAAAGAGGCGTTGGGACGTCCCAGCCTGAGCAAAGGACAATATCCGATTCAGTCCGCAATCTGGCCTGAGCATGGAATATCTACGGAAGTGCCTACCTATGTGCACCTGTCCGGTCCTGCAGGTATTTCGCTGAAACAGGGTGGCATCCACTTTGCTCCCGGAGGAAGGGCGTCCACCGACTGCTATTACAACCTCTTCAACCTTGGCAAATGGCGTGCTCTGTGCGGAGATCTACCCATCTCGCTATGGCTGCTGGGCAAAGGTCAATTCCAGCTGACCGTCTGGCTGGCGGCGCAGGACAAGTCGTGGAATCAGCTCTACAGCGAGGCAGTTTCCATCAACGGCAGCCTGTCACTGCCGCTTGACCTGACAGGGTTTGATGATCCTTGCATCGTTCTGTTTTTCGAACTGGTTGCGCTTGGTGATGGGGAATTGCAGGACTTTGCCTGGACCACCTCGGCCCCGCCGCGCCAGTATCCCGAGCTGATGCTCTCTGTTACCACCTTCCGGCGCGAAGAGGCGGTAACCTCGACCATCGAACGCTTTGCCCGTTTCCGCGAAGCCTCGGAGCTGCGCGACCATATCCGGATGAATATCGTCGATAACGGCCGCTCGATCCCGGAAAGCTCGGTTGCGGGCATTACGGTCATCCCGAACGAGAATCTGGGCGGCGCCGGTGGGTTTGCCCGCGGCTTGCTTGAGGCTCGCAAGGCAGGTGCCACCCACTGCTTGTTCATGGACGATGATGCCTCGATCCATATGGAGGCAATCACCCGGACCTGGTGGTTCCTCGCCTATAGTACCGACCCACGGACCGCAGTTGCGGGCGCAATGATCAATGCCGATCACCGCTGGCAGATCTGGGAAAACGGCGCGATCTTTGATCGGGGCTGCAAACCGCAATATTTTGGTCTTGATGCCAGATCTACAGGCGACGTTTTCAAGATGGAGTTTGAAACCACGTTTCCTGCTCCACGCGGGTTCTACGCGGGCTGGTGGTTCTTTGCCTTTCCCGTCGATCAGGCGACGCACATGCCATTCCCCTTCTTCGTACGGGGGGATGACGTCAGCTTTGCGCTTGCCAATGATTTTAGGATCGTCACCCTGCCGGGTGTCGCTTCCATTCAGGAAGGCTTTACCGACAAGGCATCACCGATGACCTGGTATCTCGACATGCGCAGTCATCTGGCCCACCACCTGAGCCTGCCTTCAAAGCATGTCAGCTGGTTCAAATTGCAGCGCATGTTTTTCAGCTTTTACCTGCGTACAATCGTGCGGTTCCATTATGAAAGTCTGGCTGCCGTCAATCTTGCGATCGAGGACGTGCTGAAGGGGCCGCAGTTCTTTTCGGATAACGCGGACATGACCCAACGCCGAAAAGTGTTGCAGGAGATGACTAAATCCGAAGCGTGGAAATCTGTCGAGATCCCCCCGCAACCACGGAACGGCCGCTGCTCGCGCCCACTTCGTGCATTGCTGTTGCTGACACTCAACGGACACCTGCTGCCTTTTGCCAATACGCTGGGCAGCCGTTTGGTCATGTCAGCCGCAAATCGTGACAACTTCCGCGAGATGTATGGCGCAAAGGAAATCACTTTTCTGAACACGCAGAGGACGAAAAACTATACCGTGCAGCGCGACAGAAAGGCTTTTTGGCGTGAAAGCGTACGAATGATCCGCAACAGCCTGAAGGTGCGGTCAAGCTATGCAAAGCTCCGCGCTGATTGGCAGGGAAAATACGACACCTATACCTCTGAAGATTTTTGGCAGGAAAAGCTGATCAAGGATTCCTGACTGTCCTGCCTGTTGAACGGCACGCAACGTTGCTTGCAACGGGCGGGCCCTCACAGCCTTTTCGTTTTTGTTTTGTATCCCATAAGGGCACGGCGTCCGGTTCTGATTGCTTGGACCAGTGATTCCATCACAAAAAGCTTTGCGGGTCGATATCCACCGACAGCCGCAGGTTTGTCGGCGCCTTTGGTGCGCTGTTCAGCCACTGCGCAATAGCGCCCTGCACCGGCGCCTGACGCGGGGCACGGATCAGCATGCGCACCCGGTAGCGCCCGCGCACCCGCGCGATCGGCGCAGGCGCGGGACCAAAAAGCTCAGCACCGACCGCGCGCAGGGGCTCTGTCCGGCGGGCCAGCTCACGGGCGTAATCCTCGACCACGGGCTGATCGGGATGGGACAGGATAATCCCCGCCAACCGGCCGAAGGGCGGCATACCCGCCCCCTGCCGCGCCGCTGCCTCGGCGTCCCAGAATGTCTCATCCTCGCCCGACAGGATCGCGCGAATGACAGGGTGGTCAGGCTGATAGGTCTGTAACAGCGCCAGCCCGCGCGCATCGCCGCCCTCACGCCCCGCCCTGCCAGCAACCTGACGCATCAGCTGGAACGACCGCTCGGCCGCGCGCAGATCCGCACCTTGCAGTCCAAGATCCGCGTCGATCACGCCCACCAGCGTCAGCCGGGGAAAGTTGTGGCCCTTGGCGACAATCTGGGTGCCGATAATGATATCCGTGCCGCCTGAGCCGATATCGGCAATCGCCTCTTTCAGCGCCCGGGCCGAGTGGAACAGGTCCGAGGACAGGACTGTCGCCCGCGCCTCGGGAAAACGCTCGGCCACCTCTTCGGCCAGCCGTTCGACGCCCGGGCCGATTGCGGTCATCTTGCCCTCGACCCCGCAACTGGGACAGGCGGTCGGAATGGGTTTGGTGGCTCCGCATTGGTGACAGACAAGCCGGTTCTGAAAGCGATGCTCGACCATGCGCGCATCGCAATGGTCGCAGCCAATCTGCTGGCCGCAGGCACGGCAGGCGGTGATAGGGGCGTAACCGCGCCGGTTCAGAAACAGCAGCGATTGCTCACCCCGTTCGTGCCGGGCGCGGATCTCGGCCGCAAGGCGCGGGCTGATCCAGCGGCCCTTGTCCATCTCCTGCTGGCGCAGGTCGATTGCGGCCATCTCGGGCAGTTCGGCGCTGCCGTAGCGGGCGCGCAGATCAAGGCGGCGGTATTTCCCCAGCCCCGCGTTCACCCAGCTTTCGACCGAGGGCGTGGCCGAGGCCAGCACCACCTGCGCCGCCTCGATGCTGGCGCGCAGCACGGCCATGTCGCGGGCGCTGTAATAGACCGTATCCTCTTGCTTATAGCTCGGGTCGTGCTCTTCATCGACGACGATCAGGCCCAGATCGGCAAAGGGCAGGAACAGGGCCGAGCGGGCGCCGACCACCAGCCCGACATGATGCGTCGCGGCCATGGTCCATAGCCGACGCCGTTCACCCCGGGTGATGCCGGAATGCCATTCCCCGGGCCGGGCACCGAAACGTGCCTCGACACGGTCAAGAAACTCGGCCGAAAGCGCGATCTCGGGCAGCAGCACCAGCGCCTGCCGGCCCTGACGCAGACATTCGGCCACCGCCTCAAGATAGACCTCGGTTTTGCCCGAACCGGTAACGCCGCGCAAAAGCGTTGTGCCATAGCCGCGCGCCTTCAGCGTCGCGCGCAGGCTTTCGGCAGCCTCGGCCTGATCGGGGGCCAGAGGCTTGCCCGGCAAATCAGGGTCAAGTCGGGGATAGGGGGTGTCGCGCGGGGCCAGCACCTCGGCCAGCGTCCCGGCTTTGACCAGCCCCTGGACGACCGAAGAGCTGACCCCGGCAAGCTGCGCCAGCTCAGAGGGGGCAAAGCCTGCCCCGCCGTGATCCTCGATCACCCGCAGGACGGCGGCGCGGGCGTCTGTCATACGCTCAGGCTCGGGTCCGGCACGATGGATGATGCGCCGCGCCGACGGCGGCTGGTCCAGATCGGGTGCCCGCGTCGCCATCCGCAGCGCAAGGGGCAACGGCGTCAGCGTGTATTCCGCCATGCGCGTCAGGAACTCGATCATCCCCGGCCCCAGCGGCGGGGCGTCGATCAGCCGCGCGACAGGTCGCAGCCGTGCTGCGTCGAAATCGCCGACACCCGGCCCCCAGACGGCGCCCATCACCCGGCGCGGCCCCAACGGCACGATGACCAGCTGTCCCAGCCGCACGCCCCCCTCGGGCGCAAGATAGTCGAGCACGCCGACCACCTCTTGCGTCAGCACCGCGATCCGCGCGCCATGAGGGTAGAAAAGCGGCTGAGACATCACACCGAGATCGACGGTCAGACAAACATCAGAAGAACCGGCCAGTTCGCCAGCAGCAGCGGCCCGGCGGGCAGGAACGGCAACAGATCGGCAAGATTGGGCTGAAAGACTTCCACGGGTGTTCTCCTGCAGCGATGGCGGACGGAATCTGACCCAGACCATGCGGCCGGATGCGCGTCACTAGTGACACGGCAGCGCCCCGGCCCGCAAGTCGCGCGCCGGACTTCACGCGGGGACTGTTATGCGCTAAACCCACAGCAAAACCGCAAGAAGGGCTCCTCCACATGAAATTCTTTGTCGATACCGCCGATGTCGCCGCCATCCGCGAACTGAACGATCTGGGCATGGTGGATGGCGTCACCACCAACCCGTCGCTGATCCTGAAGTCGGGCCGCAACATCCTGGAAGTCACCAAGGAGATCTGCGACATCGTCGAAGGCCCCGTCAGCGCCGAAGTCGTCGCCCAAAAAGCCGAAGACATGATCCGCGAGGGCGAGCATCTGGCCAAGATCGCGCCGAATATCACCGTCAAGGTGCCGCTGACCTGGGACGGGCTCAAGGCTTGCAAGGCGCTGTCCTCGGCCGGTCACAAGGTCAACGTGACGCTGTGCTTCTCGCCCGCGCAGGCGATTCTGGCCGCCAAGGCCGGCGCGACCTTCATCAGCCCCTTCATCGGCCGTCTGGACGACAACAACTTTGACGGCCTGGACCTGATCGCCCAGATCCGCGAGATCTATGACAATTACGACTTCCAGACCGAGATCCTTGCCGCGTCGATCCGCACTGTGAACCACATCACCGATGCCGCCCGTATCGGCGCCGACGTGATCACCGCCCCGCCCGCCGTCATCAAGGCGATGGCGAATCACATCCTGACCGACAAGGGGCTGGAACAGTTCAACGCCGACTGGGCCAAGACCGGACAAAAGATCGTCTGATGACCATCGGGGCCTCTGCGACCGGACTGACCGAAGAGACACGCGCCCGGCTGCTTGCCCAGCCCGAGCTGATCCTGTCCGATCGTGACCTGATGCGCGCGCTGATCGGCGCGCGCGAGGCCGAGCTGGGCGATAATGTCGTCGACATCAGGGGCCGGGCCATGCAGGCGCTTGAGTCGCGGCTGGACCGGCTGGAGGCGGCGCATGAATCGGTGATCTCTGCCGCCTATGACAACCAGTCGGGGATGAACACCGTTCACCGCGCTGTGCTGTCATTGCTTGAGCCGACGGATTTTCAGGAGTTTCTGGAAAATCTCGACATGGCGGTCGCACCGATCCTGCGGGTCGAGACGCTGCGCCTGATCATGGAATCGGGCGGTACCATTCCCGAACCCGAGGGCAGCGGCCCCCTGTTGATCGCCCCTGCGGGCACGGTGGCGCAGCTGATCTCGGGCGGGCGGCGGATGCCACGCGGGGATGATATCGTGCTGCGCAGCGTCGCTGATGCGACCCTGCCCTTTCACGGCCCTGCCCGCGCGCCGATCCGGTCCGAGGCGCTGTTGCCGATCGACCTTGGTATCGGGCGGTTCCCGGCGCTTTTGCTGATGGGCTCGGCCGAGGCGGGACGGTTCACGCCTGCTCAGGGCACCGATCTGCTGCGCTTTTTCGGGCAGGTATTCCGGCTGGTCCTGATTTCGTGGTTGAGGAAATGAACGGCGCGCCGGAGCCCCTTGCTCTGGCCCCGGTCATGGCCGATGCGCTTGCGCGCTGGCTGGATAGCGAGCGCGCGACCCGGGGCCGCTCGGACCACACGATCCGCGCCTATCAGGGCGACCTTTTGGCATTCCTGGCCTTTCTGGGCAGCTATCACGGCGCGCCCGCCTTGCCCGCAACCCTGGCGGGGCTGACCCAGACCGATATGCGCGCCTTTGCCGCCGCCGAACGTGGGCGCGGGCTTTCGGCGCGGTCGCTGGCCCGGCGGCTGTCGGCGACGCGCAGCTTTATCCGCTGGATGTCGGACCGCCACGGTTTCGATGCGTCAAAGGCGCTGGCGTCACGCGGACCAAAGTACACTCGGTCCCTGCCCCGCCCCCTTGCCCCCGAACAGGCCGAGGCGCTGTTGGACATCACCGCCGACACCCACCCCGAGGCATGGATCTCGGCCCGCGACGTCGCGGTGCTGACGCTGCTGTGGGGCTGCGGGCTGCGGATATCCGAGGCGCTGGGGCTGAACGGCAACGATTGGCCGCTGCGCGAAGCCCTGACCATACGCGGCAAGGGCGGCAAAGAGCGGCAGGTGCCGGTCCTGCCCACCGCACGCGACGCGATTGCCGATTATCTGCGCCTCTGCCCCTACCCGCTGGAGGCCGACGGCCCGCTGTTTCGCGGTGCGCGCGGCGGACGGCTTAGCCAGACACTGGTCGCCGGAGTGATGCGTCAGGCGCGTCAGGTGCTTGGCCTGCCGCCGACGGCCACACCCCATGCGCTGCGCCATTCATTCGCCACACATCTGCTGGCAGCCGGCGGCGATCTGCGCACGATCCAAGAGCTTTTGGGCCATGCAAGCCTGTCCACCACGCAGGTTTATACCGGTGTGGATGATGCCCATATGCTGGCCGTCTATCGCGCCGCCCATCCCCGCGCCTGAGCCCTGCCGTCCCTGATCGCGCCCGCTTTACATTTCCCGCGGTTAAGCCCAAAGCGGCGGAATGCTGCTGGACCTTTCCCTTGATCTCGTTCTGCTTTTGGCCGGAGCCGCCTTTGCGGCTGGTTTCGTCGATGCCATCGCTGGCGGGGGCGGGCTGATCACCGTGCCTGTGCTGCTGCTTGCGGGCCTGCCTCCTGCGCAGGCGCTGGCCACGAACAAGGTGCAGGGCGTGTTCGGGGCGGCAACGGCGGCGATCTCTTATGCGCGGCGTGGACTTGTCGATCTGCGCCATCAGATCAGAGCGGCGGCGGTCGCCTTTCTGGGCGGTCTGATCGGCGCGCTTTTGGTGACCTGGATTCCGACGCAGGCGCTGCGCTATGGCCTTCCGGTGGTGCTGATCGGCATTGCTGCCTTTTTCGCGCTAAAGCCGGGGCTGGATGATACAGATCGCGTTCGCCGCATCTCTCCGGCGCTGTTCACGGCAACGGTGGTGCCGGTCATCGCCTTTTATGACGGGCTGCTTGGACCGGGGACCGGATCGTTCTTCATGCTCGGCTTTGTCATGCTGGCGGGTTACGGCATCCTCAAAGCAACGGCACATACCAAACTGTTGAACTTTGCCTCGAACCTTGGCGGGCTGATCGCCTTTGCCGTGGTGGGCAAACCACTGTGGCTGCTTGGCGCCATCATGGCTGTGGCGCAGATCGCCGGCGCGATGCTTGGCGCGCGGCTGGCCATGCGAATCGGCGCCAAGGTCATCAAGCCGCTGCTGGTCGTCACCTCGACCTTGCTGGCACTGCGGCTGATCTGGCAGTTGCTCTAGGGCTGGTCAGACCGGAAAACCCCGTGCCCGGCGCAGCTCGCCCGTCGCAAGGCCACGCCAGTTGCGGTGGGGGCCGCTCAGGTATTTCTGCACCACCGGGTCCCCTTCTTCGAGCAGGCCCAGATGCACAAGCAGCGCGGTTATCGCCGCCTCGGCCGCGCGGGTGCCTCCGTCCAGTATCTTGATCGCGATGCCAAGACCCCGTTCGGGAATAATGCCGGTGAACACCGCCTCGGCCCCGGTCTTGACGACGGCACGGCCTTTGGTCGCACGCATCAGCTCAGTGCAGGCCCGCCCCTCGCCCGCGACCAGTTCGGGATGCAAACGCATCGCCTCGACCAGCCGCGTCTGAGCCTGCCCGCGTGCACCGCCCTTGGGACGCGCAAACCCGGCCATGGCATGGGCAAGCCCCTCGATCGTGCAGGCAAAGTTCGGGGCAGAACAGCCGTCGATCCCCCAGCGCGCCACGGTCTCGCCCGTCACTTCTTCAAAGGCGCGGCGGACAGCACGCTGCACGGGGTGATCAATCTCGACATATTCCGGGCCGGCGTTCACGTGCCGGGACAGCGTCAGAAAGCCCGCATGTTTGCCCGAGCAGTTGTTATGGATCTGGCAGGGGCTGTCATCGGCACAGATCAGCCGCTTACGCTCATCCGGGTCGCGGGGCAAATGCGCGCCACAGCGCAGATCGCTGTCCTCAAGCCCCAGCGCGGCAAGCCAGCTTTCGACCCGCTCGACATGCTGACGCGCGCCATTATGACTGGCGCAGGCCAGCGCAAGTTGTTCAGAGTTCAGCCGTGCCGCATCGGCTGCACCGCTTTCGACAAGGGGCAGCGCCTGGATCATTTTGCAGGAAGAACGGGGGTAGATCACGGTGCCGGGGTTGCCCCAGGCTTCGACGATACCATCGCCATCAGCGATCACCACATGGCCCATATGGCTGCTTTCGCACATGCCGCCTCGCCACAATTCGATCAGTCTGGCTGCGGTCATGGGTGCATTTTCCTCTGACAATCGCGCGATTTTCCGCAAACGGGGGTTTTTCACGGCTTCCTTTTCGCATTATCTTGCCCCCAGATGGTTGAAAACGCCACCATCATCGGCAACAAGCCGGATTGAACCGGACCATGGCAGGAGGCCAGAGCATGTTGAAATTCGCGCCGCGCGCCGCAGCGGCAGCCGCCGCACTCGCAATCGCCGCGTCTTCGCCGGTCCTGGCCCAGGACTCGACGAATGTGATCGGGACCGAGGGCGACTGGACCGTCTTTTCGGCGAGCAGCCCCAAGGAATGCTGGGCCGTGTCGGCACCGAAATCGACCCAGAACCTCGACTCAAGCGGCAATCCCAAAGAGGTGACACGCGGCGATATCCGCCTTTACGTCGCCTATCGTCCCGGCCAGTCGGGCGAAGTGTCCTTTTCGGGCGGCTATCCCTTCGCCCCGGATTCGGCGGTCGAGCTGAATATCGGTGGTCAGGTCTTCAAGCTGTTCACCGAAGGGGAAAGCGCGTGGACCGGCTCTCCCGCTGATGACAGCAAACTGATCAGCGCCCTGCGCGCCGGTTCTTCGGCGGTCGTGACCGGACGTTCCTCGCGCGGGACGGTCACCAAGGACACGTTCAGCCTGTCGGGCATCACCGCTGCGACGAACAAGGCGCAGGCCGCCTGCAAGTAAGCAGCGGCCACAGTAGCGGACAAAGACAAGACAGGGGCCCGGGCCCCTGTTTTCTTTTGGGCCGCCTTGCACTATATAGGCCTATCGCCTTTCCCCGCCCGGACACTCCAGCCTATGAACGCCCCGACTGCCGCCCCGATAACTCAGGACCTGCTGACCATCCCGCGCAAGCTGCCCGAGACGGGTCGTGTCAATATCATCGGGCTGACCCGCGACCAGCTGCACGATGCCCTGATCGAGGCAGGCACGCCCGAGCGTCAGGCCCGCATGCGCGTTGGCCAGATCTGGCAATGGGTCTATCACTGGGGCGTGCGTGACTTTGCCTTGATGACCAATCTGGCCAAGGATTATCGCGCCCTGCTTGCCGGGAAATTCGAAATCGCGGTGCCCGAGATCGTCACCCGCCAGGTCAGCGCTGATGGCACGCGCAAATACCTGCTGCGCATCGCTGGCGGGCATGAGGTCGAAACGGTCTATATCCCCGAGGAAGGGCGCGGCACGCTGTGCATCTCAAGCCAGGTAGGCTGCACGCTGACATGTTCTTTCTGCCACACCGGCACGCAGAAACTGGTGCGCAACCTGACGGCGGGCGAAATCGTCGGTCAGGTCATGGTCGCCCGCGACGATCTGGACGAATGGCCCCAGCCCGGCGCCCCCAAGGATGAAACGCGGCTGGTGTCGAACGTCGTGCTGATGGGCATGGGCGAGCCGCTGTATAACTTTGAAAACGTGCGCGACGCGATGAAAGTGGTGATGGACGGCGAAGGCATCAGCCTGTCGCGCCGCCGCATCACCCTGTCGACCAGCGGCATCGTGCCCGAGATTGCCCGCACCGCAGAAGAGATCGGCTGCCTTCTGGCCGTCAGTTTCCACGCCACCACGGACGATGTGCGCAACCGGCTGGTCCCGGTGAACCGCAAGTGGAACATCGAGGTGCTGTTGAACGCGTTGCGCGAATACCCGCGCCTGTCGAATTCGGAACGCATCACCTTTGAATATGTGATGCTGGACGGCGTGAACGACAGCGACGACGACGCACGCCGGCTGGTCAAGCTGATCCGCGGCATCCCGGCCAAGGTGAACCTGATCCCGTTCAACGAATGGCCCGGTTCGCCCTATCGTCGTTCCAGTTGGGACCGGATCGAGGCGTTTGCCGATATTGTGCACAAGGCAGGCTATGCCTCGCCCATCCGCACGCCCAGAGGCGAGGATATCATGGCCGCCTGCGGCCAGCTGAAATCCGCAACTGAACGGGGCCGGAAATCTGCCGCCCAGATCGCTGCCGAAGCCGGGGCCGGGGCCTGAAACTGTCCGGTCCGTGCCTTTTCATCCCGCAGAACCGTTGCGGCAATGACTCGCACCGGGCTTGGCTCTCATCACGATTCCGCCACGACCCAGCCCAAGCTTGCCCCCCGCCGCCTGCGGTCGTAGAAGCGTGACGACCCGCGAAAGAGGTGCCGCATGACCCAGCCGAACCGTCCGAAACCCGTCGTCCTGTGCATCCTCGATGGCTGGGGCATTTCCGACCGGCCCGAGCAGAGCGCACCCGATCAGGCGAGGACGCCGAATTTCGACCGGCTGATGCACGACTGCCCGCATGCGCGGCTGGTGACCTTTGGCCCGGATGTCGGTCTGCCGAAAGGCCAGATGGGTAACTCTGAGGTCGGGCATACCAATATCGGCGCGGGCCGGGTCGTAGCCATGGATCTGGGTCAGATCGACCTCGCAATCGAGGATGGCAGCTTTTACGAAAACCCGGCGATTGGCGAATTCATCCGCAAGCTCAAGGCCTCGGGTGGCACTGCCCATCTGATGGGTGTCATCTCGGACGGCGGGGTGCATGGCCATCTTGAGCATGTGCTTGCCGCAGCGCGGGCCATCGCTGACAAAGGGGTGCCGGTCGTCATCCACGCGGTGACAGATGGCCGCGACGTGGCGCCTGAATCGGCCTCGGGCTTTATGGCTGACCTGCTGGGCCGGATGCCCCAGGCAGCGCGTATCGGCACTGTCATCGGTCGTTATTACGCCATGGACCGCGATAATCGGTGGGAACGCGTCTCGCGCGCCTATGCCGCCATGATCCGCGGCGAGGGGCTGCACGCCGCAAATGCGGCCGACGCCGTGGCCGAGGCTTATGCCCGCGGCGAAACCGACGAATTCATCGAACCGACCGTGATCGGGGATTACGCCGGGGCGCGGGACAATGACGGGTTCTTCTGCCTCAACTTCCGCGCTGACCGCGCGCGAGAAATCCTTGCCGCCATCGGCCAGCCGGATTTCTCGGCCTTTGACACCGGACGGCGGCCAGAATGGGCGGCGTTGCTTGGCATGGTCGATTATTCGGCCAGACACGACGAATATATGACTGCCGCCTATCCCAAGCGGCCGGTTGTGAACACGCTGGGCGCCTGGGTGGCGCAAAAGGGTCTGCGGCAGTTCCGTCTGGCCGAGACCGAGAAATACCCCCATGTCACCTTCTTTCTGAACGGCGGCAAGGAAACGCCCGAACCGGGCGAGGACCGCTTTATGCCGAACAGCCCCAAGGTCGCGACCTATGATCTTGCCCCCGAGATGGCCGCACCCGAGGTCAGCGCCAAACTGGTCGAGGCGATTGGCGCGGGCTATGATCTGATCGTCGTGAACTATGCCAACCCTGACATGGTCGGCCATACCGGCAGCCTGCCCGCCGCAATCCGCGCCTGCGAGGCGGTGGACCAGGGGCTGGGCATGATGCTGGCGGCGTTGGAGAAAGCTGGCGGCGCGGCGGTGGTCATCGCCGATCACGGCAATTGCGAAACGATGATCGACCCCGAAACCGGCGGCCCGCACACCGCCCATACCACCAACCCGGTACCGGTGATCGTCTTTGGCGGCCCAAAGGGGGCAAGGCTGCGCAATGGCCGGCTGGCCGAAGTCGCGCCCACGGTGCTTGACCTGATGGGTCTGGACCTGCCGCCCGAAATGACCGGCACATCACTGATCGAGCGCGCATGAAACCATGGCTGTTCCTGCCGGTGCTGATGGCTTTGGCCATCGGCTCGATCGCCCCGGCTCAGCCGGCGACTCCGGGACAGGGCGATTCGCAACTGAATGATGCGGCAGAGCAGGCTGCCGAGGCAGCCAACATGCTGCGCGAGGCGGTCAGCCAGCTGGACGAGGCCCTGACCGAGGACGATCAGGTTGCCTCTTTGACCCGCATGATCCGCGCCTATGAGCAGGGCCTCTCGGCGCTGCGCGAGGGGCTGCGTCGTGCCGGTATCCGCGAACAAGAGATCCGCACCGAATTCGATTCGCGCCGCGAACGGCTGGGCCGGGTGCTGGGCGTGATGACGTCGATGCAGAAATCACCCGAAACCATGCTGCTTTTGCATCCCGCCGGACCGGAATCCTCGGCCCGGGCGGGAATGATCCTGTCCTCGGTTGCACCGGGACTTGAGGCCGAGGCCCGCAGCATGCAGCAAAAGCTTGAGGAAATCCGCACCGTGCGCGCCATCCAGCTTAGCGCCGCGAACACGCTGGCGCAGGGGCTTGGGCAGGTGCAAGAGGCGCGGCGGCTGCTTGCCTCGGCGGTTACCGACCGTTCAAACCTGCCGGTGCGCTTTGGCGAGGACCCCAAGGAGCTGACGGCACTGGTGCAATCGGCCGACACGCTGGAGGCCTTTGCCTCGGGCATCGTCGGCATGGAACAGGACGTCGGCGCGCCCATGGCCGATTTCGAGGGTGCACAGGGCAGCCTGCCCCTGCCGGTGCTGGGCAGGGTACTGCATCGCTATGATGAACCCGATGCCGCCGGTGTACGCAGGCCGGGACTGGTCATCGCGACCGCCCCCGCCGCGCTTGTCACGACCCCCTGGCCCGCCACCATCCGCTATCGCGGACCTTTGCTTGATTACGGCAATGTGATGATCGTTGAGCCCGCACGCGGGTATCTGATGATATTTGCCGGTCTGGCGCAGGTCTTTGGCGAGACGGGCGACGTGCTGGCGGCGGGCGAACCGGTTGGTCTGATGGGCGGACAGGAACCCCCCGCGCAAGAGTTCGGCGCCGAGTTTGTCGCCAATGCCGCAGCCGGAGGTGGCGCTGGACAGAGCGAGACACTCTATGTTGAACTTCGCAACGGCAAGGAAACACTGGACCCGGCCGAGTGGTTCATGATGAATCCAATCATCGGAGAAGCCACCAACGGCATGGACCGCAGCAACGCAACCGGGCAGGACGGAACCGAATGAGACATTATCTTCTGGCAGGGGCGATCGGCACGCTTGCGGGCATCACCGTCGCCACCCAATTCGCGGGTCCCCTGGTCGCGCAGGAATCCGGCAGGAACGCCTCGGTCTATGAACAGCTTGACCTGTTCGGCAATGTGTTCGAGCGCGTCCGTGCCGATTACGTCGAACAGGTGGACGACAAGAAGCTGATCGAGGCAGCGATCAACGGTATGCTGACCTCGCTTGATCCGCACAGCTCGTTCCTGTCGGCCAAGGATTACGACGACATGCAGACCCAGACCCGTGGCAGCTTTGGCGGCCTTGGGATCGAGGTCGGGCAAGAGGACGGGCTGGTCAAGGTCATCTCGCCCATCGACGACACCCCGGCAGCCGAGGCCGGCGTCAAGGCCGGTGATTACATCACCCATGTGAACGGCGAATCGCTGATGGGCCTGAACCTGGACGAGGCGGTCGAAAAGATGCGCGGCCCGGTTGGTTCGGAAATCAAGATCACCATTCTGCGCGAGGGCGAAAAAGAGCCCTTTGATCTGACCATCACCCGCGACGTCATCAAGCTGACGGTGGTCAAAACCCGCATCGAGGGCCATGCCGTCGTCCTGCGCGTCACCACCTTCAACGACGAAACCTTCTCGACGCTCAAGACTGAGATGGCAAAGGCTATCGAGGATGCGGGCGGCATCGAGAAGGTCACGGGCTTTGTGCTGGACCTGCGCAACAACCCCGGCGGTCTGCTGAACCAGGCGATCGAGGTTTCGGACGCATTCCTTGACCGCGGCGAGATCGTCTCGACCCGCGGCCGCAAAACCGAGGACAGCGAGCGATGGAATGCCAAGACCGGCGACCTGGCGCAGGGCAAACCGATGGTCGTGCTGATCAACGGCGGCTCGGCCTCGGCCTCGGAAATTGTCACCGGCGCGCTGCAGGATCACCGCCGTGCCATCGTCGTGGGCACCAAGAGCTTTGGCAAAGGCTCGGTCCAGACGGTGATGCCGGTCACTTCGGACAGCGCCATCCGGCTGACGACGGCACGCTATTATACGCCCTCGGGCCGTTCGATTCAGGCCCTTGGCATCCAGCCCGACATCATCGTCGAGCAGCCGGCACCCAAGCCCAAGGACGAGGATGAGGCCAACAAGCCGCTGACCGAGTCGAAATTCCTCAGCTCGGAAGCCGATCTGCGCGGGGCGCTGAACAACGATTCGATCAGCGACGAAGAGCGCAAGCAGATCGAGGAAGAGGCCAAGCAGGTCGCCGCCACCGCAAAACTGCGGGAAGAGGACTACCAGCTGGCCTATGCCGTCGACATCCTCAAGGGGCTCGCTGCCGTGGATTACCACGCCCAGGCCGTGCCCGAGGCCGCGAAACCCGCCAATACCGGCGAGGATTCGGGTCAGGAGGGGGCGAAGGCCGAATGAGCACAGAGCTGCTCGGCCCGTCGGGCCTGCCCTATCGTCCCTGTGCGGGGGTGGTGCTGATCAACCCCGCCGGGCTGATTTTTGCCGGGCAGCGCATCGACAATCCCGGCCCCGCCTGGCAGATGCCTCAGGGCGGCATCGACAAGGGCGAAACCCCGCGCGAGGCCGCGTTGCGCGAGCTGGTCGAGGAAACCGGCGTCACCCCCGATCTGGTCGAGGTGGTGTCCGAAACCCCGGACTGGGTGACCTATGACCTGCCGCCCGAGCTTTTGGGCAAGGTCTGGAAGGGCAAATACGGCGGGCAAAAGCAGAAATGGTTTGCCATGCGCTTTCACGGTGCCGACGACGCCATCCGTATTGAGACCGAACACCCGGAGTTCGACCGGTGGCAGTGGATGCGGGCCTCGGACCTGATCGAGAGCATCGTACCTTTCAAGCGCGAGGTCTATGCCCGCGTCCTCGCCGATTTCCGCGAAATTCTGGCTTGAAGGCAGTCCGTCCGGGGCCGGGCGGGCTTGCTTTGGGTCGGATCGGGAAGGGTTTCCCCGCCTGCGCGGGGATGGACAGGTCACAACCTTCAGGCCCGCATCAAGAAAGCGCGTCCCCGATGTGCGGGGATAATCCGCCAGCCCGGGACCGGCCTGCCCGTTTTCATAGTGTTCCCGGCATACGCCGGGATAAGCGGGCCGGTTCGGGATCGTCGGCGAAGTGATCGCCGTATTCCCTGTGTCAATGGGGATAAGCCGCGTTCGCTGCGATAGCGCACACACCGGATATGCCGTGTATATACATGACCTTGCCGTCATCCCGGCGCCATCATGTCAGGCCAGGGTCACAGGCGCCCGATTCTTTCGGATGTTCTGGCATGGAGAAACGCCACCTGCGGATTGCATAGCCCCTGCTTCGCCAAGGGGCGGTCCTGCCGCCCCCGCACCAAGGCCACACCGCAGGTAATGACCGCTGGTTCCGCGCTCTCAGCCTCGCAGCATCGCCAGCAAGCGGGTATCGGCATAGCCGTCAGGCGTCACACCGCGCGAGCGTTGGAAGGCCTTGATGGCCTCGGTCGACTGGCTCCCCAGTTTGCCGTCCACCCCGCCGGTGTCAAAGCCCTTGGCCATCAGCAGGCGCTGGATCTCGGCCTTTTCGGTGTTTGACAGGGTGCGGTCTCCGCGCGGCCAGTTGCCCTGAATGCCGGGACGGCCGGCGATGGCCTCACCCAGATAGGCAACGGCCAGCGCATAGCTGTCCGAGGCATTGTATTTCAGGATGGCGCGGAAATTCCCGGTGATCAGGAAGGCCGGACCGCGCGCACCCGCCGGGGCCAGGATCGAACCCGAAGGCACCGGCGCGCCGCTGACCGTGCGCACACCCATAGACGCCCATTGGCTGCCGGAATGCTGCACCGATTTACCGGTCTGGTTGAAGTCAAAGCCCGGAGGCAGGATCACCTCAGCGCCCCAGCTTTGACCCGAACGCCAGCCGTTCTGGCGCAGATAGCTTGCGGTCGAGGCCAGCGCGTCGGTCGGATCGTTCGACCAGATGTCGCGGCGGCCGTCCCCGTTAAAGTCTACCGCATGGGCAAGGAAGGATGACGGCATGAACTGCGTATGGCCCATGGCCCCCGCCCAGCTGCCGACCATATGGGCGCTGTCGACATCGCCGGACTGGATGATGCGCAGCGCGGCGACCAGCTCACCCGCAAAGAACTCACCCCGGCGGCCGTCATAGGCCAGCGTTGCCAGTGCCGGCACGATGCGGGTATTGCCACGATTGACGCCAAAGTTCGATTCCATCCCCCAGACCGCCAGCACGATTTCACGTGGGACGCCATAGCGGGATTCAATTGCCGACAGTGTGCTTGCATATTGCGCGGCCTTGCTGCGACCGGTCGCGCCGCGCGTCCCGATGGCACCGTCGAGATATTCCCAGATCGGCTTGGTAAATTCGCTCTGCTTGCGATCAAGAGCGACAAGGCTGGGCTGATAATGGGCATCCGCCATGGCGCCGTCAAAGACCGTGGGCGAGATCCCGGCAGCCAGCGCGCGCGGGCGGAAGCTTTGCACCCAGTTCCGGAAACCTGCCTCAGAACCCTGCCCTCCCGCAGTGGGCAACCCGCTGAAATTGCCGCCAACCGCGCCGGGGGTCCTGTTCAGCGAAACGCCACAACCGGCCAGCGTGCCGATCAGCAGGGCGGCGGTCGCAATGCGCATGATGCGTCTGGTCATTCTGCCTGTCCGTTCCGTGCTTTTGTTCTGGTTTCGGTCAGTCTAACCCAGCATGGGCCGGCTGGATAGGGGCGGATCAGTCCTCGTGGTCATAGAGCGTCTCCATCTGCGCGACGATGACGGCATTCTCTTGGCGGGCACGCTCCATCAGGGCGCGTTCTTCGTCGGAGATCTCATGCCCCTCGGCCAGACGCTCTTCGATCGTGCCGTGGCCGGTGACCTCCAGCGGTGCAAGGCCGGCCTGTTTCAGGATGGCGACGGTCTCGCGCACCGCCTCATCTTCGTCCTTGCCCGATGCGTAGCAGACCAGCGCCGCGCCGGTCGCACCTTCGGGCAGCCCGTCCTCTGCAGCGCGCCCGACCTCGACCAGAAGCGTATAAACCTGTTGCATGGCTTTTCCTTTGCGCCAACTTGCGGTCATATCGCCCGAAACAGATGGAGGAGGCAATGAGCAAGAGCTTGCGGCGGGTGCGCACCGCACTGCAAGAGGCGGGCCTGACCGCCGAGATCCGCGAGACCGACGACAGCGCCCGCACCGCCGAAGGCGCGGCTGCAGCAATCGGCTGCGAGGTCGATCAGATTGCCAAATCCATCATTTTCCGGGGCGAGGACAGCGGCCATGTCGTGCTGTTCCTGACTGCAGGCGGCAACCGGGTCGATCCGGCCAAGGCAACTGCGGTCGCGGGACAAAAGCTGGGCAAGGCCGATGCCGAACTGATCCGCGCCGAGACCGGCTTTGCCATCGGCGGTGTGGCGCCGGTCGGGCATCTGCGCCCGCTTGAGGCATGGATAGACCCGCGCCTGCTGGAGTTTTCGACCGTATGGGCGGCGGCTGGCACACCACGCCATGTGTTCTCCATTACGCCACAGGACCTGACCCGCGTGACCGGCGCACAGACGGCGGATTTCACCGCCTGACCCCAAAGAAAAGGGGGCGGAAAATCCACCCCCCTTTCCTGTTTTCGTGCGGGCGCCCTAACCCGCGACCGCGCGATAAAGCCAGATCAGCAGCACCGCGCCGACCAGTCCCGCCACGCCCTGGGCAAGCCAGCTGCCCGCCTGCGCATTCAGCCCGACAAGGCCCAGAAGCGCATTGCCGACCACCGCGCCGACGATGCCAAGGATGACGTTGAGGATGATCCCCGTATCGGCCTTCATGATGCTGCTGGCGATCCAGCCCGCCAGACCACCGACGATGATCGCCGCCAGCCAACCCAAACCCTGCATGTGATACCTCCGCTTTCAAGATGTCATGCGGACAGAACGCACAAACCCGGCTTCGGTTCACGGCCGCCTCGCAACTTGGTGTATGCGACGCGGCCGGATTGGCGGATCAATCGCGCAAAAGCTCGTTGATCGAGGTTTTTGAACGGGTCTGCGCATCGACGCGCTTGACGATCACCGCGCAATACAGGTTCACGCCATTCCTGGACGGCAGCGAACCCGAGACGACGACTGAACCCGCCGGAACCTCGCCATAGGTGACCTCGCCGGTTTCGCGGTCCACGATCTTGGTCGATTTGCCGATAAACACGCCCATCCCGAGGACAGAACCTTCGCGCACGATCACGCCTTCGACCACCTCGGAGCGGGCGCCGATAAAGCAGTTGTCCTCGATGATGGTCGGACCGGCCTGCATGGGCTCCAGCACGCCGCCAATGCCGACGCCGCCCGACAGGTGCACGTTCTTGCCGATCTGCGCGCAAGAGCCGACGGTGACCCAGGTATCAACCATGGTACCTTCATCGACATAGGCGCCCAGGTTCACAAAGCTGGGCATCAGCACCGCGCCCCTGGCAATATAGGCCGAGCGGCGGACGACACAGTTCGGCACGGCGCGAAAGCCCGCCTCTTTCCACTGGGCTTCGCCCCAGCTGGCGAATTTGCTGTCTACCTTGTCCCACCAGGTACCGCCCTGCGGGCCGCCGCTGTGGATCTCCATATCCTTCAGGCGAAAGCCCAGCAGCACCGCCTTTTTCGCCCATTGATTGACATGCCAGTCGTTATTTTCACGTTTTTCGGCGACGCGCAGCACGCCCTTGTCCAGTGCCTCCAGCGTCGCCTCGATGGCGTCGCGGACCTCGCCCCTGGTGGCCGGGGTGATCTGGTCACGGTTCTCCCAGGCGGCTTCGATGGCGGCTTCAAGGGCGTCATTCGACATGGTCTGGCCTCTCAACGGTGGAAACTCCTGACCAAGGGCTATAAGCCGAGGGCTGCGGCCGCGCAATGTGCGGCAGTCCGTGCCAGAGGTTTGGATGACAGAGTTTGAAGAGCGCAGCAATCCGTTCCGTGACAGCCATCAGGATGTCCAGGTAACCAGGACCACCCCCGATACGCCGCAGACGCGCGCACCGGCTTATCGGCTGGCCTTTACTGATACCGAGTTCCTGCTGCGCGAAGAGCTGCGTCCGGTCCGGCTGCAGCTTGAGCTGCTGAAACCGCAGATGATCATGGATGCGCGCGGCATCCGCTCGACCGTGGTGATGTTCGGCGGTGCCCGGATCCCGGCACCCGATCAGCGCGAGACGGCCCGCACGCCGACGCTGGCCGCCCTGTCGCATTACTATGACGAGGCGCGGCGCTTTGCCCGGCTGATGACCGAGCGCAGCCTGAAAAGCTATGGCGCCGAGAATGTGATCTGCACCGGTGGCGGTCCTGGGGTGATGGAGGCCGGCAACCTTGGCGCACATGAGGCCGGTGGCACCTCGATCGGCCTGTCAATCGTGCTGCCGCATGAGCAGGCTCCGAACGCTTATGTGACGCCGGATCTGTGCTTCAACTTCCATTATTTCGCGATCCGCAAGATGCACTTTCTGATGCGGGCCAAGGCGGTGACGATCTTCCCCGGCGGCTTTGGCACCATGGACGAGATGTTCGAGGCGCTGACCCTGATCCAGACCGGGCGCATGAAACGCGTGCCCTTCATCCTGTTCGGGTCCGAGTTCTGGAACGAGGTCATCAACTGGGAGGCGCTGGCCAAGGCGGGTACCATCAGCCCCGAGGATCTGGAGTTGATCAGCTTTGTCGAAAGCGCCGACGAGGCGGTCGAGATCATCGACAACTGGGTCGAGCCCTGCTCCTGACGGGGCGGGCGGTTGTCCCCATCAGGTGGGGGGGACAGATCATTCCCGGTGATAGGGACTGCCTGCAAGGATGGTGGTGGCGCGATAGATCTGTTCGGTCAGCATCACCCGGACCAGCATATGCGGCCAGACCATCCGGCCAAAGCTGATCGCCAGATCAGCACGGTCGCGCAACATGGGGTCGATGCCATCTGCCCCGCCGATCACAAAGGCCACATCCCGCGCCTGATCGCGCCAGCCGGCGATTCGGCTGGCTAACTCAGGAGAGCTGAGCATCTGCCCGCGCTCATCCAGCACCACCAGCGCGGCACCTTCGGGGATGACTTTGGAAAGCAGCGCCGCCTCGGCGGCCATGCCGCCGCCGCGCTTGTCCTCGACCTCGGCCAGGGTGACGGGCGGCAAACCCAAGGCGCGGCCCGCCTTGGCGTGACGTTCAAGATAATCGGCGACAAGCTTCGCCTCGGGGCCCTGCCGCAGCCGCCCGACCGCGGCAATGACCATGCGCATATGTCAGTTCTCGGGCTTGCCTGCCTGTCCGGCGGCGTGTTCGGCACGCATCCGGTCCAGCGTGGCCGAACGCAGCGCATCAGCCGGCATCCACATCTTTTCCAGCTGATAGAATTCCCGGACCTCGGGGCGGAATACGTGCACGATCACGTCATCGGTGTCGATCAGCACCCAATCGCCGGTCTCTTTCCCCTCGATTCGGGCAGAGCGGCCGGATTGCTGCTTTAGCCGATCGACCAGCTTTTCAGCGATCGAGGCTACCTGGCGCGCGTTCCGGCCCGAAGCGATCACCATGTGATCAGCCATGGCCGAGCGACCGCGCAGGTCGATGGTCACGACATCCTCGGCCTTGTCGTCGTCAAGCGAAGCAAGAATGCGGCTTAGTAGCTGATCGCTCGTCAGCTGGGAATCCGCGGTGGTCGCAGCCGGCGTGGTAGCCGGCGAGACGGTATTGGACAGGGGTTCATCCTCCGGTCATCACGCCGATCTCCCCCGGCGCCGGGGTCTTATTAATTTAGCACGGAATTCCGTCCGCTCAATGAGGGGACGTCGGTTTTCTGGGCCTCAATACCGCCGGGACAGGCAGAAACTGGCAGATTGCCCCAGGGATCGGCGCAGCGCACCTGCCCCGCCGCCCAGGTCAGCGGCCTGTTTGCCAGATGTGCCATTTCCCGCGCACGTTCCGCCGGTGTGTGGGTGACATGCACCGCCAGCGCGAAAATCGCCACGCAGATCAGCGGGATCGCCCGCAGGACAAAGCGAATCAGCATGACCGGTCCCTTCCCGACTCATTTGCCGTGGAAGATAGGGCCAAACTGCTGAGATGGAATTAACAGCCCCGTGTAGAGCGGTTGAACATGATTGAACACACGGGCAAATGAACCTATTACTGGGCGCATGCGAGGATTCGTCTATTTCGACATCCATGACCGTGCCCGCCTGCCGGGTCGGTTCTACGGGGAAACCCTGTCCGTCACCGCCCGACTTTGACGGGCGCGGGCGCCTGCGCGCGTCCTGCCGCCTGCTGCGGCCCGAATTTCGCCTTTTCCCAGCTAGTCTTCCAGAAAAGAGACAGCCATGACCGGCAACACCAACGCGGGCGCGCCCCGCACCCTGTACGACAAAATCTTTGACGCCCATGTGGTCGAGCGTTCTGATGACGGGACCTGCATCCTCTATATCGACCGCCACCTCGTGCATGAGGTGACCTCGCCCCAGGCATTCGAGGGCCTGCGCATGGCCGGGCGCAAGGTGCGCCGCCCCGACCAGACCATCGCCGTGCCGGACCACAACGTCCCGACCACCGCCGACCGCGTGAACGGCATCGAAAACCCCGAGGGCCGTATCCAGGTCGCTGAACTGGACAAGAACGCCCGCGAATTCGGGCTGAACTACTACCCGATGAACGACATCCGTCAGGGCATCGTTCACATCGTCGGCCCCGAACAGGGCTGGACCCTGCCCGGCATGACCGTGGTTTGCGGCGACAGCCATACCGCGACCCATGGCGCTTTTGGTGCGCTTGCCCACGGCATCGGGACCTCTGAGGTCGAGCATGTTCTGGCCACCCAGACGCTGATCCAGAAAAAGTCCAGGAACATGAAGGTCGAGATCACCGGCAAGCTGCGCCCCGGTGTGACCGCCAAGGACATTACGCTGTCGATCATCGGCCACACCGGCACGGCTGGTGGCACCGGCTATGTCATCGAATATTGCGGCGAAGCGATCCGCGACCTGTCGATGGAAGGCCGGATGACCGTCTGCAACATGGCGATCGAAGGTGGCGCCCGCGCCGGCCTGATCGCCCCTGACGAAAAGACCTTTGAATACGTCAAGGGCCGCCCGCACGCGCCGAAAGGCGCCGCGTGGGAGGCCGCGCTAGCCTGGTGGAAAACCCTGTATTCCGACGAAGGCGCGCATTGGGACAAAGTCATCACCATCCGCGCCGAGGACATCGCCCCGGTCGTGACCTGGGGCACCTCGCCCGAGGACGTTCTGCCGATCTCCGCCAACGTCCCCGCGCCCGAGGATTTCGAAGGCGGCAAGGTCGAGGCCGTGCGCCGCAGCCTTGACTACATGGGTCTGAAACCGGGCACCCCGCTGAACGAAATCAAGATCGACGCGGTCTTTATCGGGTCCTGCACCAATGGCCGGATCGAGGATCTGCGCGCCGCGGCCTCGATCCTCAGGGGACAGAAACTGGCGCCGGGTGTGCGCGGCATGGTCGTGCCCGGCTCGGGTCTGGTGCGGATGCAGGCTGAGGAAGAGGGGCTGGACAAGATTTTTATCGACGCCGGCTTTGAATGGCGTCTGGCCGGCTGTTCGATGTGTCTGGGCATGAACCCCGACCAGCTTGCCCCCGGCGAACGCTGCGCCGCGACCTCGAACCGCAACTTTGAGGGCCGCATGGGCCGTGGTGGCCGCACCCACCTGATGTCGCCGGTCATGGCGGCAGCGGCGGGCATTCGCGGTCATCTGACCGATGTGCGCGAGTTTCTGACCGAGACGGTCTGATCGCTTGGGCGGGGTCCTTAGCGGCCCCGCCGCAACAGCATCAGCGCGTTAAGGGCAATCAGCACAAGCCCCGCGTTTTCGAGCCAGAAATTGAACTTGATGTCCGCAAAATCGGCACTGATCAGCCTGTCCACATGATGAAAGCCAGCCGCGCGCACCAGCACAAAGCAGCACAGCACCGCCAGACCCAGCAGGGCCAGGCGGTTGTGGCTCATGTGTCCGCGCAAGGCTTTCGTCGCCCAGATCAGCGCCAGAACGGCCCCCAGAACCAGCCCGGCGATAAAGGCCAGCTGCACGATATAGCGGCTGTCATACCAGCCCTGCGCCCGCGCCACGCACCGCCCCGCAGCGGTCAGCGCAGTTTGCAGATCCAGCTGTTTGTTCAGGGCCAGAAAGGCCATCAACCCGGCAATGACCAGCCACAATTTGCGTGCGGCACCCGCCGGACGACGGCGCAGTACCAGCACCGCCAGCCACAGGCAGACAAGATAGGACAGAACCGTCAGCCAACCGGCGAACCCGGGGTCCCCGATCTTTGGGGTCCAGTCGCGGGCGATGCAGGCACGCAGGTCGTGAAAGCTCGAAAATCCAAAAAACATCTGAAGGACCCGTTTCGTCGTGGTGCTATGCGCCCAGCCGGCTTGGGTTAACGGGGACGCACTCCCCCAGTCAATTCGCGAGGATCAACACATGGACAAGTTCACCACCCTGACCGGCATCGCGGCCCCCATGCCGCTGGTCAATATCGACACCGACATGATCATCCCCAAACAGTTCCTCAAGACGATCCATCGTTCGGGTCTGGGCAAGAACCTGTTTGACGAGATGCGCTACAATCCCGACGGCACCGAGATCGCCGATTTCGTGCTGAACCAGCCCGCCTATCGCAGCGCGGAAATCATCGTCGCCGGGGATAACTTTGGCTGCGGCTCGTCGCGCGAGCATGCGCCCTGGGCACTGCTGGACTTTGGCATCCGCGCGGTCATCTCGACCAGCTTTGCCGACATCTTTTACAATAACTGCTTCAAGAACGGCATCCTGCCCATCGTCATGCCGCAAGAGGCGGTGGACGTGCTGATGGAGGACGCCCGCAAAGGCGCCAACGCCCGCATGACCATCGACCTTGAAAACCAGACCGTCACCACTTCGGACGGGCAAAGCTTTGGCTTCGACATCGACCCCTTCCGCAAACATTGCCTGCTGAACGGGCTGGACGATATCGGCCTGACCATGGAAAAGTCCGCGTCGATCGACACGTTCGAGGCGCAGATGCAACAGAGCCGGCCTTGGGTCTGAATGCTTTCGCCGGGCTGGCGCTGATCCTCGCGCTGGCCCAGGGCACTCTGGCAGAGCCTTTGCGGATCGCCACCTATAGCCCCGGCCTGTCACGCGACGGGCCGGGGTTATTGCTGCGCGATCTGACCCGCAAGGACAGCCAGATTGACGCCGTAATCCGCGTCATCGCCGGGACACGGCCCGATATCCTTTTGCTGACCGATTTCGACTGGGACTACGACAGCAAGGCGTTGGATGCATTTGCCGCAAGGCTGGCCAAGGCGGGGCTGGATTATCCCCACCGTTTTGCAGCACGCCCAAATTCCGGCATGGCGACCGGGCTGGATCTGAACGCCGACGGACGGCTTGGCACAGCAGATGATGCGCAGGGGTTTGGCAATTTCACCGGTCAGGGCGGTATGGCGATCCTGTCACGCCACCCGATAGGCTCAGTCCGGGATTACAGTGGTTTCCTGTGGCGCGATCTGCCCGGCAACCTGATGCCGCCCCTGCCGCCCGAGGTCGAGGCGGCGCGGCGCCTGTCCTCGACCGCGCATTGGGATGCTGAAATCACCATTGCGGGTCAGCCGCTGCACCTGCTGGCTATGTCAGCAACCCCTCCGGTCTTTGACGGCCCCGAAGATTTGAACGGGCGGCGCAATCACGACGAACTGGCCTTCTGGCTGCACCATCTGCCCAAAGGTCCCTTCGTGCTTGCCGGAAATCTGAACCTTGATCCGATGGACGGCGACGGCCGACCCGAGGCTTTGGCCCGGATCATGGCCCATGTCACCGACCCCCTGCCCCGCAGCACCGGAGGGACGGCGGCCAGGGGGGGCGTGAACGACAACCATAAGGGCGACCCCGCGCTGGATACCGGCGACTGGCGCGACGACCGTCCGCCGGGCAACCTGCGCGTCGATTACGTCCTGCCCGCCAAGGGGTTAGAGGTGCTGGGCTCTGGCGTCTTCTGGCCTGCCGAGGGGCCACTGGCCGAGGCCGCGCTGAAAGCCTCGGCGCATCGGCTGGTCTGGGTCGATGTGGATTGGCCACCCGCGCCCTGACCGGCCTGCGACGAGACGGCACCCGATTCCGCTTGCCGCCGGCGCGATCTCGCAGCTAACATGCCCACGTATCGGTGCCCCTTGATCGGGGCCCAAAAGGGAATGCGGTGCGGCCCGGAACATCCGGTGCCAAATCCGCAGCCGCCCCCGCGACTGTGAGCGGAGAGCGGACGCCCATCACGCCACTGGCCCGTCATGGCCGGGAAGGCGGGCGTCAGCTGTGACCCGCAAGCCAGGAGACCTGCCGGTGCATGAAACCGTAACGTCGTCGGGTTGGACGACTACAGGAAAGGGTCAAGAATGACCGCAAAGACCATGACGACCAGCAGCGCCGCAGGCGCGCGCTCGGTCCTGCTTCCCGCCATTGCAGCGTTTGCCATCGGCTTTGGGCTGATCTTTGTGTCGGGGCTGGTGCAGGCCGAAACCCTGCATGATGCCGCGCATGACACGCGTCACGCAGTCGGCTTCCCCTGCCACTGAGATGTTTTCGCGCATAGTGACCAGCGGATTGATCGCTGGCGCTGCAGCAGGGCTGATTGCCGCCCTGTTGCAGCTTTGGTTCGTGCAGCCGGTTCTGCTGCATGCCGAACTGTATGAATCGGGCCAACTGACCCATTTCGGGGCCGAGACCGTCAGCGCCCATCAGGACCTCGGTCCGTTTGAATGGAGCCGCAACATGCTGTCGGTTCTATTCACCATGATGGTCTATGCAGGCTACGGGCTGATGCTGGTGGCACTGATGGCGGTGACCGAGGTGCAGGGAAATACGGTATCAGCCCGGCAGGGGCTGCTGTGGGGGCTTGCAGGTTTTGTCACCATGCAGCTTGCCCCGGCCTTTGGCCTTGCACCCGAGGTGCCGGGCGTTGCCGCCGCTGATGTGCAGCTTCGCGCAATCTGGTGGCTTGGCACGGCGGTTGCGACCGGGCTTGCCCTGTGGCTGATCGTCTTTGGCAAAGGCTGGGCGGCATGGGGCGCGGCAATCATCCTGATCATCGCGCCGCATCTGATCGGAGCACCGCAGCCCGACAGTTACGCCGGCCCCGTCCCGCCCGAACTGGCAGCCGAATTCGCCGGCCGCTCGCTAGGCGTAGGCGCCATGGCATGGACCCTGCTTGGGCTGCTTTCGGGCTGGCTCTGGCAGCGCGAGGCGCAGGGCGCCCCAGTGCCACAGGCGGCCTGATCGGGAATGAAGCATTCGCAGCCGGGCGGCCATCGTCCGGCTGTTCCTATGAACAAGGATAGTGACATGGATCGCTCGATCCCGATGCTGCTGATCGGTCTGATCTTCGGCGGCGGCATGGGCTTTGTCATCGCCGCCGCGAATGGCGTCACGCTGGACGGCCACGACCACGGTGCCAATGGCCATGGCGCACAGACCGGGACGCATCACCACGGCACGGCCATCGACCTGCCCGCTGGCAGCGCAACTGCCTCGGCACGGCTTGAACCCGACAGCGTCAACGGCTGGAACCTGTTCGTGCAGGCGCAGGGCTTTTGCTTTGCACCCGAACATGCAGGTCTGGCCCACCGCGCGGGTGAAGGTCACGCCCATCTTTACCTGAACGGCACCAAGATCGCCCGTCTTTATGGCCCCGCCCATCACCTTGGGTCGCTGGCGCCCGGCGATCAGCTGCGGGTCGAACTGAATGCCAACGATCACAGCCCCCTGACCGTCGGCGGCCAGCCGCTTGCTATCGAACTGACAGTCCCCGAACGCCCGGTCGCCATCCGCGCCGGGGCCGAGGGCCTGCCCGACAACGCAATCTGCGCTACACCGTGATGGAGTTCGGCCCCGAAGATCGCGCCACGCTGGACCGCATCCTGCGCTGGCGCCGCGATATACGCCATTTCCGCCCCGATCCTGTGCCCGAACCCCTGCTGGATGAGCTGCGTGCCGCGATGGAGCTTGCGCCATCCGTCGGCAACTCTCGTCCCTGGCGGGTGGTTCGCGTCGAAACCCCGGCTCTGCGCGACCGGATCCGGGCCGAGTTCCAACGCTGCAATACCGAGGCCGCCAGCCACTATAGGGGCCAGCAGCGACAGGAATATGATGCATTGAAACTGGCAGGTCTTGATCGCGCACCGGTGTGGCTGGCCGTCTTCACCCGTCTCGACCCCTCTGAGGGGCACGGCCTTGGCCGGGAAACCATGCCGCAAACGCTGCAACAATCGACCGCAATGGCAATCATGGCGCTATGGCTGGCGGCACGGGCGCGCAATCTGGGGATGGGGATGGTCTCGATCATCGACCCCCGGCGGATCACCGCGCTTTTGCAGGTGTCGCCTGAATGGGAGTTCTCGGCCCTTCTCTGCCTCGGCTGGCCTGAGTTTGAGGATGACACGCCATTGCTGCATCGCAGGGGCTGGCAGGAAAATACCGCCCCCGAATGGCAGCGGCGCTAGGGCCTTACATCTTCAGCCCCGGCAGACGGCTGGCCTGCAGCACCCAATCGGCGAATTGCTTTTCGTCGAACGGGCCTTCGGGAATATGGACATAGCGCACGTCGGGCTGTTTCGAGGCGACAGGCGGCAGCGGATCCAGCTCTGCGCCGCGAAAAAAGCCGACTTTGATATATTTAGTCATGCAGTGAAAGCTGAGGAACCAGACCCCTTCCTCGACCCCGTAAAAAGGCGAATTCCACTTTACCGCCTTTTTCACACCCGGCACGGTGCGGGTGACGATCTGATCCAGCTTTTCGCCAACCTGATGCTTCCATCCCGGCAGCGCGTCGATATAGGCGCGAACGGGGGCTTCGCCATATCCCTTTGGGATCTGCGGATTGCCGCCTGAAAGCAGTTTTGGCTTGTCCTGCGGTTCGGTCATCGTCCTAGAACTCTACCCCCGGCTGGGCCTTGATACCGTCGCGGAACGGATGCTTGACCTGTTCCATCTCTGTTACAAGATCGGCAAGCTCGATCAGTTCCGGCCTGGCGTTGCGCCCGGTCAGCACGACATGGGTCATCGGCTGGTTTTTGCTGCGCAGAAAGACCAGCACCTCGTCCAGATCCAGATAATCATAGCGCAGGGCGATGTTGATCTCATCAAGCAGTACCATACGGATACGGGGATCGCGGATCAGCTCTTTGGCCTTTTCCCAGCCGGCGCGGGCGGCGGCGATGTCACGCTCACGGTCCTGCGTTTCCCAGGTAAACCCCTCGCCCATGGCATAAAACTGGCACAGATCGCCGAAATGTCCGGTCAAAACCCGACGCTCGCCCGTGTCCCATGAGCCCTTGATGAACTGCACCACGGCGCAGGGCATCTCATGGGCGATGCAGCGCAGGATCATGCCAAACCCGGACGAGGACTTGCCCTTGCCCTTGCCGGTATGGACGATGATCAGTCCCTTTTCGCCCTGCTTTCCAGCCATCATCCGGTCACGCGCAGCTTTGATCCTGGCCATCTTCTCGGCATGGCGAAGGTTGTCTTCGGTCGGCATCGGGCACTCCTTTGCTTGACAAGTCGGGACCGGGCGCGCACAGACAAGGGGCGCTGGTTCCTGTCCTACGACAGGCTAAGAGGGAATGCGACAGGCAACCGCCTGGAAGCAGCCGCCCCCGCGACCGTGACCGGAAAGGTCGCCCATAAGCCACTGGCCAAAAGCCGGGAAGGCGGGACGACCGTGGGCCCCACAGGCCCGAATCCGCAAGCCGGGAGACCTGCCCGCGCAAAGGATTGACCGGCGGACGGGGTGTTCCTGCTGGGGCTTGGGGCATATGTCGCGCCCCCGCGCCCTGCCGCCATAACGGATGAAGGGCGCATGACAGTCACCTTGCATGTCTGCATCACATGCCGCGCCGGCCTGCCCGTCCCCGACGGCGAGCCCGTGCCCGGCCTGCGTCTGCTGCAGGCGCTGACCGCCGAGACCCTGCCCCAAGGCGTGCGTATCGTTCCCGTCGAATGCCTGTCGGCCTGCGCCAATGGCGCGGCGATCGCGCTGTCGGGCCCGGGCCGGTGGACCTATGTCTATGGCAGCATGTCGGCTGATGACGCCCCCGAGATCATGCAGGGCGCCGCCGCCTATGCCGACGCATCTGACGGCATCGTCCCCTGGCGCGAACGCGTCACGATTTTCCGCAAGCGCAGCCTCGCGCGCATTCCTCCGATTGGGTAGCACATGACCGACCTGACCAAGACCCCAGTGACTGTCATCACCGGCTTTCTGGGCGCCGGCAAGACCACGCTGATCCGCCACCTGATGCAGAACCCGCAGGGCAAGCGGCTGGCAGTTCTGGTCAACGAATTCGGCACAATGGGCGTGGACGGAGAGATCCTGAAATCCTGCGCAGACGAAAACTGCCCGGCCGAAAACATCATGGAGCTGTCGAACGGCTGCATCTGTTGCACCGTCGCCGATGACTTCATCCCGACGCTTGAACGGCTGATGGCAATGCCGGTCAGGCCCGACCACATCCTGATCGAGACCTCGGGCCTTGCCCTGCCGAAACCGCTGCTTAAGGCGTTCGACTGGCCGGCGATCCGTTCGCGCATCACCGTGGACGGGGTGATTGCACTGGCCGATGCCGAGGCGGTTGCGGCAGGCCGTTTTGCCCCCGACGTGGCGGCAGTCGAGGCCCAGCGCGCCGCTGATGACAGCCTTGACCACGAAACGCCGCTTTCCGAGGTGTTCGAGGACCAGATCGCCTGTGCCGATATCGTCCTGCTCTCCAAGGCTGATCTGGCGGGCGAACAGGGGCTGGCCGCCGCCCGCGCGGTCATCGAGGCCGAGGCCCCGCGCAAGCTGCCGATCCTGCCGCTGGTTGACGGGGTGATCGACCCGCGCGTCATCCTGGGCCTCAATGCCGCGGCCGAGGATGACCTTGCCGCCCGCCCCAGCCATCATGACGGGGCCGAGGATCATGAGCATGACGATTTCGACTCGGTGGTGATCGAACTGGCCGAGATCGCGGACCCCGCTGATCTGGCCACCCGCATCGAACGGCTGGCGCGGGAACAGAACATCCTGCGGGTCAAAGGCCATGTCGCCGTCCTGGGCAAGCCCATGCGGTTGCTGGTGCAGGCGGTGGGTGAAAGGGTGCGCCACCAATACGACCGGCCCTGGGGCGATGCCCCCCGCAACTCGCGCCTCGTCGTCATTGCCGAGCATGACGATATCGACGAGGCCGCGATCAGGGCGGTTCTGGCCGCATAAGCGCCGAATAAGCCATGCATGTCGTCTTTCGCGAAAGCCGTGGGCTGGAAGAAACCGAGGTTCCGACCGACCCCGGCCAAAGCCCCGCCGAGCTGATCGCACTGTCCTATTCGGACAGCGATCTCGGCGCTTTCGCTGCAGGCTGGCACCGTGCGTCAGGGGGGCTGCCCTCGCTGCGGCTGTGCAATCTATCGGCGCTGCGGCACCCGGTTTCGGTCGATCAGTACTGCGAGACGACGCTTGCCGGGGCGCGGGCGATTCTGGTGCGGCTGATCGGGGGTGAACCCTATTGGTCCTATGGAGTCGCCAGCCTTCAGGATCTGGCGCGCAGACGGGGTATCGCGCTGGCCTTTCTGCCCGCCGACGGGCGGCCTGACCCGACGCTTGACCGTTATTCGACGCTGCCGTTGCCGGTGCTGCGCCGGCTGACCACGCTATGCGATCAGGGCGGCGCGGTCGCCGCGCAGATGGCCTTGGCAGAGCTGGCGCATGCTGCGGGCCTGCACACCGCGCCGGTTCAGGGCGAGGCTGCGATCCCCGAGTTCGGATTTTACGACCCCGATCACGGCGTTATTCAGCGGCCAAAGCCCGGGCTGCTCGTCAGCTTTTACCGCAGCTATCTGACCTCTGCCGATCTGGCGCCAGTCGATGCGATGATCCGCGCCCTGCGCGCCGCGGGACTGGACGCAACCGGAGTATTCGCGCCCTCGCTCAAGGCACCGGGCTTTGCAGAATGGCTGGCGCCACATCTGCCGGGGGTTGCGGCGGTGGTAAACCTGACCGCCTTTTCTGCCCGTGACGATGCTGGCGCGACGCCCTTTGACGGGGCCGACGGCCCGGTCTTTCAGGTGGCGCTTTCCACTGCCCCGCGCGAGCTATGGGCCGCAGAAGAACGCGGCCTTTCCGCCGCAGATCTGGCGATGCACGTGGTCCTGCCCGAGGTTGATGGCCGCATTTTTCTGGGCGCGATCAGCTTCAAACAGGCGCAAGAGCGCGACCCGGATCTGCAATTTTCTCGCATGATCCACGTCCCGGATGATCAGCGCATCAATGCGGCGGCGGCACGGGTGCGGGCTTGGCTGAACCTGCCCGCAAAACGCCGCGCAGTGGTGCTGTCGACCTATCCCGGCAAGATCTATCAGCTGGCCCATGCGGTTGGGCTTGACGCCCTTGCATCAGCCGGGGCGATGCTTGGCATTCCACATGACGATCTGGGCCGCAGGCTTAAGGCCGGCCGTCTGCACTGGCCGCAGGCGGATTACCTTGCCACGCTGGCCCGCCTGCCGGCGCGTCTGCGTGACGACCTTGCCGCCGCATGGGGCGCGCCTCCCGCTGATGGCTTTCACTTTGCCGCCCTGCGCCATGGCGCCGACCTGATCGCGCTGCAACCCGAACGCGGAGAGGTCGCGACAAGGGCCGAGGATTATCACGACCTGACCCGCACCCCATGCCACGAATATGTTGCCTTTTACCTGTGGCTCAGGACACAGGCGGACGCGCTGATCCACATGGGCGCACATGGCACGCTTGAGTGGCTGCCGGGCAAATCGGTGGCACTGTCAGATGAATGCTGGCCCGAGGCACTGCTTGGCGATCTGCCCGTCGTCTATCCCTTCATCGCCAACGATCCGGGCGAGGCGGCGCAGGCGAAACGGCGGCTTTCAGCCGTAACGCTGGGCCATCTGCCGCCGCCCCTTGTCGATGCCGCCCTGCCGGAGCGCCTGACGCATCTTGAGCGGCTGCTTGACGAATATTCCACCGCCGACGGGCTGGACCCACGCCGCCGCGACCGGCTGATCCTTGCCATCCGAGACGAGGCACGTGCCGCCGGGGTCGAGGCGGATCTGGGCCTGCCCCCCGACGCCGCCCCGGCCGAGGCGATCCCGCTGATCGACCGTTTCCTTTGCGATCTCAAGGACAGCCGCTTTGGCGACGGGCTGCATGTCTATGGCTCTGGCGCCTGTGGCAAGGCCGAGCGTGAGGGGCTGGCCCGCGCCCTTTCGGGGCAAAGGGTCGCGTCCGGCCCCTCGGGCTCTCCGGCGCGCGGGCGGCAGGATGTGCTGCCGACGGGGCGCAATCTTTTTACCGTCGATCCCCGCGCCGTGCCTTCGCGCAATGCCTATGCACAGGGGGTAAGGCTGGCCGAAGAGCTGCTGCGCCGCCATCTTCAGGATCATGGCGACTGGCCGCGTGGGCTGGTCGTGGACCTGTGGGGCAGCGCAACCATGCGCACGGCAGGCGAGGAATTTGCCATGGCGCTGCATCTGGCCGGGCTGCGCCCGCGCTGGGACGCCGCCTCGGGCCGGGTATCGGGGGTCGATATCCTTACGCTGGCCGAACTGGGCCGGCCGCGAATTGACGTGACGCTGCGGGTCTCGGGGTTGTTTAGGGACGTTTTCCCCGGTCTGGCGCAATTGTTCGAGACCGGGGCCGCGGCGCTGGCGACTCGTGGCGAAAGCCCGGATGACAACCCCTATCGTCACCGCATCCCGCGCGTCTTTGGCCCCAAGCCCGGGCTTTACGGCCTCGGCCTCGCCGATCTTGCCGAAACGTTCAGCGATGAGGCGCGGCACGCGGCGGGCGAGGCATGGCTTGCCGCGTCCTCTCATGCCATCGGGGCGGATGGGCGCATCAGCCATCAGCCACAGGCGATCCGTGAGCGGCTTTCGGGGGCTGACGCCTTTGTCCATGCGCAGGACCTGCCGGAATCCGATCTGCTGCTGGCCAGCGATTACGCCGCACATGAGGCGGGCTTTGCCGCCGCCATGGCGCGGATCGGGGCTGCGCATCCGGCGCTTTACCACCTTGACGCCACGCGCCCGGACCAGCCGCGCGCCCGCACCCTGACCGAGGAAATCGCCCGCGTCACCCGTGCCCGCGCTGCCAATCCCGCCTGGGCGGACGGCATGATGCGGCACGGCTTTCGCGGCGCGGCCGAGATTGCGGCAACGCTGGATCACATGGCCGCCTTTGCCAATCTGGCCGGCGTGGTGCCGGGCCATCTGTTCGACCTTTATCACGAGGCGACGCTGGGTCGACCCGAGGTGGTGGATTTCATGCAGCGCGAAAACCCCGCCGCTCTGGCCGCAATGCGGGCGCTGTTTGCACGGCTGATCGCCTCGGGCCTGTGGGTCACGCGGCGCAACTCTGTCCTTGCCGGGGTGGCACCATGAGCGGTTTTGAGATCAAGGGCTGGTGTCCCGGCGCGCTGCGCCCGATGGAATCGGGCGACGGGCTGGTGCTGCGTATCCGGGCGCGAAATGGACGGCTGACACCCGACGAGGCGCGGCTGATCGCCGGTCTTTCTTCGCGCCACGGCAACAGGCTGATCGACCTGACCAGTCGCGCAAACCTGCAATTGCGCGGGCTGACCCCCTTGGGCCATGCGGCGACCATCGCGGCGCTTCAGCCTTTCGGCCTGACCGACCGCGATGCCGGGACCGAGGCGCGGCGCAATGTCATCCTGTCGCCATTTGCCCCGGTCGGCGGACCGGCGTGGCAGGTGGCCGAGGCGATCGCCCGCGCAATGACAGCACCGGATGCGCCAAAAGTTCCCGCCAAGTTCGGATTTGCAGTCGATGCGGGAACTGCGGTGCTGACCGATGTGCCCGCGGATATCCGGTTGCGCCCACATGGCACGGGCTGGTTGATCCTGCCTGATGGCGCGGATTGGGCACTTGAGGCCGCAAACCCCGCCGAGGCTGCCCGCCGCGCCGTCGCACTGGCACATTGGTTCGTGCAGACGGGCGGCGTGACCGAGGGTCGTGGGCGGATGCGCGACCATCTGCGCCGGGGGGCGCCAAAACCCGGGGGATCGGTCGCAGGGACCACCCGCCCCGGCGCCTCTGCCACGCCAGGTCCCGGACCGGCAACGAATGGCTGGATCGTCGGCTTTGCCTTTGGTCAGATCACGCCCGACCAGCTTGAGGCAGCAGCAGCTTTGGGTCCGCTGCGCCTGACACCGTGGCGCGCCTTGCTGATCGAGGGTGCTACCTTGCCCCGCATCCCCGGTGCGATCCTTGATCCGTGCGACCCGCTTACGCGCGTCCATGCCTGCACGGGCGCGCCCGGCTGCCCGCAGGCGCAGGCCGATGTACGGACGCTGGCGCGGCATCTTGCGTCTCGCCTCGCGCCGGATCAGACGCTGCATGTCACCGGCTGCGCCAAGGCATGCGCCCATCAGGGACCGGCCTCGGCGACGCTGATTGCGACCGGGCGCGACCGCTTTGACCTGATCCGGGATGGCAGCGCGCGCGATCCTGTCACGCGGGCGGGGCTGGCCGTGCATGACCTGCCTGCCGCACTTGCCAAAGCGTGTCCCCGATGAAATCGCCTCAAACCCAGTGGAGCCGCCCGATGCTGCACCAATATGAAACCGACGGCGCCCGCATCTATGCGCAGTCCTTTGCCACCATCCGCGCCGAGGCCGACCTCGCCCGCTTTTCCCCCGAAGAAGAGCCGGTCGTCGTTCGCATGATCCACGCCGCCGGGCTGGTCGGGCTTGAACGCGACGTGGAATTCTCGCCCGGGATGGCCCTGGCCACGCGCAAAGCACTAGAGGACGGCGCACCAATCCTGTGCGACGCGCGCATGGTCAGCGAAGGGATCACCCGCGCCCGGCTGCCCGCAAAAAACCGTATCATCTGTACCCTGCAAGACCCCCGCGTACCGGAACTGGCGGCGCAGATGGGCAACACACGCAGCGCCGCCGCGCTTGAACTATGGCGCGAGGATCTGGCCGGGGCGGTGGTCGCCATCGGCAATGCTCCGACCGCGCTGTTTCATCTGTTGAACATGCTGCGCGATCCGGCCTGCCCGCGTCCCGCCGCGATTATCGGCTGTCCGGTTGGCTTTGTCGGTGCCGCTGAATCCAAGGCGGCGCTGATCAAGGACCTGCCCGCTCCGGCACTGATCGTGCGCGGGCGGCTTGGCGGCTCGGCCATCACGGTTGCCGCCGTCAACGCACTTGCCAGCCGAAAGGAATAGCCATGGGCAAGATCATCTGCGCGGGTCTTGGCCCCGGCGATCCCGACCTGATCTCGGTCCGTGCCGACCGCGCCATCCGCGGGGCACGCCAGATCGCCTATTTCCGCAAAAAGGGCCGCGCCGGACAGGCCCGCCGGATCGTCTCGGACCTGCTGGCGCCGGATGTGATCGAACATGCGATGGAATATCCGGTCACGACCGAAATCCCCTTTGACAGCCCCGAATACAACCGGTTGCTTTCGGCCTTTTACGACGACTGGACGGGGCGGCTTGCAGGGCTGGCTGCTGACGGCGACGTGGTCGTGCTGTGCGAGGGCGATCCGCTGTTTTACGGCTCGTTCATGCATCTGCACGCCCGGCTGCAGGATCTGGCGCCGGTCGAGATCATCCCCGGCATCCCCGGCATGACCGGTTGCTGGAACGCCATCGGCCGTCCGATGACCTGGGGCGATGACGCGATGACCGTGCTGATGGGCACTCTGCCCGAGGCCGAGCTAGCCCGCCACATGCGCGCCGCTGATGCGGTGGTCGTGATGAAAACCGGCCGCAACCTGCCCAAGATCGCCCGCGCGCTGAACCTTGCCGGACGGATGACCGATGCCTGGCTGGTCGAGCGTGGAACGATGCCGAACCAGCGCGTGACCCCACTTGCGGACGCCGATCTGCAGAATTGCCCGTATTTCGCCACCGTTCTGGTGCATGGCAATGGCCGCCGTCCCCTGGCGGACGCAGCGGAATGAGCGGCTGGGTCGTGGTGGCGGGTCTTGGGCCCGGGGCCGATCACCTCGTCACCCCCGAGGTGCGCGCAGCACTGGACGAGGCCACCGATGTTGTCGGCTATATCCCCTATGTCGCCCGTGTCGCTCCGCGCAAAGGGCTGACGCTGCACCCTTCGGACAACCGGGTCGAGGTCGAGCGCGCGCGCCTGGCCCTTGATCTGGCCGAAAGCGGGCGGCGGGTCGTGGTGGTCTCATCGGGGGATCCGGGGGTCTTTGCGATGGCCTCGGCGCTGTTTGAGGCGCTTGAGGACCGCACCGTCATGCCCGAAATCCGCATCCTGCCCGGCATCACCGCCATGCTCGCCGCCGCAGCACGGATCGGCGCACCGCTTGGCCATGATTTCTGCGCGATCAACCTGTCGGACAATCTTAAACCATGGGCCCTGATCGAGCGGCGCTTGCGGCTGGCGGCCGAGGCCGATTTTGCCATGGCCTTTTATAACCCCCGCTCAAAGGCACGGCCCGAAGGCTTTGCCCGCGCGCTTAACATCCTGCGCGAATGCTGCGGGCCTGACCGGCTGATCTCATTCGCGCGGGCCGTCTCGACCCCGGATGAGGTGATCCAGACCACGACGCTGAGCAAGGCATTGCCCGAGATGGCGGACATGCGCACCGTCGTCATCCTTGGCAACAGCGCCACCCGCCGGGCTGGCAGCTGGATCTATACGCCGCGATCCGTACCATGAAGCCAGACCATCACCTCGGCCGGGGTTGCGACGACGCGGCGGGGCGGCAGCTCAGGGCGGTCGATCATCACCACTGGCAGGCCCAGTTCGCGCGCAGCCGCGATCTTGGCCTCGGCCGCCTGACCTCCGGCATTCTTGGCAACGACATGGGCGATGTCATGGCGGCGCATCAGCGCCACATCACCTGCCACGGTGAAGGGGCCGCGCGAAACGATCAGCGTTGCATCCCGCAGGGGATGGGCCGCCACCTCGGCAAAGCGCAGCATCCAGATGTGATTGATCCCGACAAAGGGTTGCAGGTTCTGTCGCCCGATGGCCAGAAACACCCCCGAGCCATCCCCCGGCAGAACACGGGCGGCAGCCTCATAATCGCTGACCCTGACCCAACGGTCACCGGGCGCGGACACCCAGGGCGGGCGTTCCAGCGCGATCAGCGCCGTGCCCGTCGCCGCGCAGGCAGTAATGGCATTGCAGCTCATCCCCTTGGCAAAGGGGTGGGTGGCGTCGATGACATGGCTGATGCGTTCGGTGCGCAGATACCCGGCCAGCCCCTCGGGACCGCCAAAACCGCCGATCCGCGTCGGCAGGGGTTGTTTGACCGGGCGCGCGGTGCGGCCGGCGTAAGAATACACCGCCTGCAGCCCGGCAGCGGCCAGCGCGCTGGCCATGGCTCCGGCTTCGGTGGTGCCGCCCAGCAAAAGGATGCGCGTCATGGCTGATCCCTGGCTTTCCATCATCGGTATTCAGGAGGATGGCCCTGCCGGCCTGTCGCCTGCAAGCCGCGAAGCGCTGGATCTCGCCGAAATCGTCTTTGGTGCCCCCCGGCACCTGGAACTCGCAGGGCTTGCCGCGCCACGCGGCAAAACCTGGCCGGTCCCCTTTGATCTTGGCCCCCTGTTGGCCCTGCGCGGGCAAAAGGTCGCCGCGCTTGTCTCGGGCGATCCGTTCTGGCATGGCGCGGGGGGCAGTATTGCCGCTGTTCTGCCCCATAGCGAATGGCGCGCTTTTCCCGCGCCCGGCACCTTTTCGCTGGCCGCCGCAAGGCTGGGCTGGCGGCTGGAGGATGTGACCTGTCTTGGCCTGCACGCCGCACCCTTTGCCCGGCTGCGCCCGGTCATGGCACGGGGAACGCGGACGATCTGCCTGATGCGCGACGCCTCTGCCCCTGCCGCCCTGGCGGAATGGCTGGTGGCACAGGGGTTCGGGCAGATGCGCATGGTCGTGCTTGAGGCGCTTGGCGGCCCCCGCGAACGTATCCGCGAGGCGCGGGCGCAGGAGTTTGCACTTGACTGTGTCGCCCCGGTGGCGGTCGCTCTGGACGGGGCGGATCTGCCACCGGGGGCGGGCCTGCCACGTGGTTTCGGCCTGCCGGACGAGGTCTTTGCCCATGACGGCCAGATCACCCGCCGGGCTGTCCGGGCGATGACTCTGGCGGCGCTTGCCCCCCGTTCGGGTGAAATGCTGTGGGACATCGGCGGCGGCTCGGGCTCGATCAGCGTCGAATGGTGCCTGAACGGCGGGCGGGCCGTGACCATTGAGCCGCGCGCCGACCGCATCGCCAATATCGCCGCAAACATCGACGCCTTTGGGCTTGCGGAACAGATGCGCACCATCCACGGCGCCGCGCCCACGGCACTGGCTGGCCTGCCCCCGCCTGACGCGATCTTTGTCGGCGGTGGGGCCAGTGCGGCATTGATCAACGCCCTGCCCCCTGCACGACTGGTCGTGAACGCGGTCACGCTTGAAACCGAGGCACTGCTGATCGCTTTGCATGCCGCGCGCGGCGGATATTTGACCCGGGTTGCCCTGCAAGAGGCCACCCCTCTTGGCCGGATGCGCGGCTGGACCCCGGCGCGCAACGTCACGCAATGGAGCTGGCCATGAGGGTGGCAGGCATCGGCTTTCGCAAAGCGGCCACGCTGGCTGCGCTGCGCGAGGCGCTGACCCGTGCAGGCCCGGCCGAGGCGCTGGCGACCACGCCCGCCAAGGCGCAGGCCGCCCCAATACGTGCGCTTGCTGCCGAAACCGGCCTGCCCCTGATCGCGGTCGAGGTCGCAGGCATCGCCACGCCCACCCAATCGCCACGCATCCTTGCCCGCCACGGCACCGGTTCGCTGGCCGAGGCAGCCGCCCTTGCCGCCCTTGGCCCCGGCGCGCGCATCATCGCCCCGCGCGTCATCTCGCAGGATGGCACCGCCACCGCCGCCATCGCAGAAGGAGACCCCGCATGACCGTCCATTTCATCGGCGCTGGCCCCGGCGCGGCCGATCTGATCACCCTGCGCGGCCGCGACCTGATCGCCTCTTGCCCGGTCTGCCTTTATGCCGGCTCACTGGTGCCGCAGGAACTGCTGAGCCATTGCCCGCCCGGTGCGCGTATCGTGAACACCGCGCCCATGAACCTTGACCAGATCATTGGCGAGATCCTGAACGCGCATCGTGACGGTCATGACGTCGCGCGACTTCATTCCGGCGATCTGTCAGTGTGGTCGGCCATGGGCGAACAATTGCGGCGGCTGCGCGAACTTGGCATTCCCTATGACGTGACGCCGGGCGTACCTTCGTTCGCCGCCGCCGCCGCCGCGCTTGGGGCTGAACTCACGCTGCCCGGTATTGCGCAATCGGTGGTCCTGACCCGCACCTCGGGCCGGGCCTCGGCCATGCCAAAGGGCGAGCAGCTGGCAAATTTCGCGGCCACTGGCGCGACGCTTGCCATTCACCTGTCGGTGCATGTGCTCGACCGGGTACAAGACGAACTGCTGCCCCATTACGGTGCCGATTGCCCGGTCGCGGTAGTGTTCCGCGCCAGCTGGCCTGACCAGCGCATCGTCAGGGCGACGCTCGGCACGCTTGACCCGGCGATCGGCGAGGGCGAGCGCACGGCGCTGATCCTTGTCGGTCGGGCTCTCGCAGCCAGGGATTTTCTGGAAAGCCGCCTTTACGCCGGCGATTACGACCGCCGGTTTCGGCCGGTCGGCACCACACCCCGGTTCCCCGAATGAAGGGCCTTGTCATCAGCGCCCCGGCCTCGGGCAGCGGCAAGACCACGGTCACGCTGGGACTGATCGGCGCGTTGCGGGCGCGCGGCCTGACCGTGCAGCCCTTTAAAAGCGGGCCTGATTATATCGACCCCGCCTTTCACCGCCGGGCGGCGGAGCGTGACTCGTTCAATCTGGACAGCTGGGCCATGGGACGGGCACAGATCGCACATCTGATTGCGCGCACATCGGACGCCGATCTTGCAATCGCCGAGGGCTCGATGGGGCTATTTGACGGCGTGGCCCAGCGCGGAGGCTGCGGCAATGGCGCCAGCGCCGATATCGCCGCGCTGACCGGCTGGCCGGTGGTTCTGGTCCTTGACTGCAAAGGTCAGGCGCAATCCGCCGGGGCCGTGGCACTGGGGTTCCGCGAGATGCGCCGCGACGTGGAACTGGCCGGGGTGGTGCTGAACCGCGTCGCCTCGTCCCGGCACGAAATGCTGATGCGCCACGCGCTGGACCCGCTGGGCATCCCGGTGCTGGGCGTGCTGCCGCGCGAGGCCGGGATCGAACTGCCCGAACGTCACCTTGGCCTTGTGCAGGCGCAGGAGCTCGCCGCCCTTGACTCCTTGCTTGCCGCGGCTGCCGCAGCGGCAAGGCTGCATCTGGACCTTGACGCCATCATCGCGGCGGCTGGGGGCGGCGTCGTGGCCGGGCCATTTTCGCCACTGCCTCCGCCCGCACAACGTATCGCGCTGGCACAGGATGAAGCGTTTTCCTTTGTCTATCCGCATCTTATTCAGGGCTGGAGGACAGCCGGGGCTGAGATCCTGCCCTTTTCTCCCCTTGCGGATCAGCCCCCCGACGACAGTGCCGGGGCCTGCTGGCTGCCCGGCGGCTATCCAGAATTGCACGCAGGCAGGCTTGCCATGGCCGAACGCTTTCGCGCCGGGTTGCAGCGTTTTTCCCAGACGCGTCCGGTTCATGGCGAATGCGGTGGTTATATGGCCATGGGCGCGGGGCTGGTCGATGCTCAGGGGGTGCGGCACCAGATGACGGGCCTGCTGGGGCTTGAAACCAGCTATGAAAAGCGCCGGATGCATCTGGGCTATCGCCGGGCTCAGCCTTTGGCCGGGCTATACCGCCAGCCGCTGGCCGGGCATGAGTTCCACTATGCGACGATTCTCGCGCAGCCGGACGAGCCTTTGGCGCAGGTCACCGACGCTAATGGCGACAGGGTGGCCGAGACCGGCTCACGCCGCGGCCATGCCACCGGCACCTTCTTTCACCTGATCGGAGAGGCGCCATGATCGAGCTTGCGTTGATCGGCATCGGCACTGGCAGCCCCGGCCATCTGACCCGCGAAGGCATTGCGGCAATGGCGAATGCTGACCTGATCCTTATCCCCGCCAAAGGTGAGGATAAGGCCGATCTGGCCGAGTTGCGCCTTGCGCTTTGCCGCGATGCGCTGGTGAGCCCGCCACCGCTGGCGATCTTTGACATGCCGCAGCGCGGCGCCGCAAACGGCTATCGTCAGGGCGTCGAGGAATGGCACGACGCCATCGCGGCCCGGTGGGAACAGGTGATCCGCGATCATGGCGCCATGCGTCCGGCACTGCTGGTCTGGGGTGATCCTTCGCTTTACGACAGCACATTGCGCATCGCCGGGCGGGTCGCGCACCGTCTGCCCATGCGCGTGAAGGTCATTCCCGGCATCACTGCAATTCAGGCGCTTTGCGCGGCCCATACGATCCCGCTGAACGCGGTGGCCGCCCCGGTGCTTATCACCACCGGCCGCCAGATCCGTGACCATGGCTGGCCCGGGACCGCAGAGCGGCTGGTCGTCATGCTGGACGGCGAATGCTCGTTTCGCCATCTCGACCCGCAGGGCGTGCATATCTGGTGGGGCGCCTTTCTGGGCATGCCAAACCAGATCCTGATCAGCGGCCCCCTGTCCGAAGTCGCCGGCCGCATCCATGAGACCCGCGCCACGGCGAGGGCCGAGCACGGCTGGATCATGGATATCTATCTGCTTGACCGATGCCCGTCACCCTGACCCTGCCGCCCGGGGTCAAGGCCGATGCGCTGGCCCTGGCGCTTGGCACGCTTGACCCGACCGTCACCCTGCGCCGTACGGCCTTGCAGGCAAGAAACGCGCGGCCGGTCTTGATGGCTGTGCAATCGCCGGGGCGCGGCTCATATCTTTTTCACGACCTGCGCCCCGAGGATGCCGGTGACGTGGCCGCTACAATCCGCGCCTATCTTGCCGCCCCCGACGGCTGGATCAGCGACGCCCGACCCTGCGGACGGCTGCGGTATTGCCTCAAGCTGCGCATCCCGGCGGGATGAAAAACCCGCCGTTCATGTCCGCGCGGAGGGAGGAAACGCGGCATGAACGGCGGTCACTGCCATGAGAGCCCCGTGCGGCCCGGGGCGACGGGAGGTGCATGGACCCCGTCCCCTTCAGCCTGCGCTGCATCGCAGCATCGCGCAAGCACAGGCCGCGACAGCGCCACCCGAAAGCACGGATGTGCCCGTTTTATGGGTGATCTGGCCCGGACTGCGACGAAAAGCAGCAGTCCAAAACCCCCAAAAGCGCCGGAAAACCGCCCAAGACCAAGGGTTTTCACGAAAATGATATCGTCGGCGCGTTGGCAGTTTGGCCTGGTTGTGCAACCCTGCCCCTGCGCGAACCCCAGTGCAGCTAGACGCCACACAAAAAGGAAGATGACATGCGCCTGATTCTCATTGCCGCCGCCCTTGCCGCGGTTCCTCTGGCAAGCTTTGCCCAGGACGATCCGGCCAAGCAGGCCGTCAAGGCACGCCAGGGTTTCTATCAGATGCTCGCCATCAACATGGGCACCCTTGCCGGTATGGCCAAAGGTGATATCGCCTATGACGAAGCCGTCGCCAGCCGCGCCGCCGCCAATATCGAGGCGCTGACGCAATATGACATGCCCGCCCTCTTTATCGAAGGCAGCAGCTCGGCCGATACCGAAGGCACCGCTGCCAAGCCTGATATCTGGACGAACTCCGAGGACTTCCAGGCCAAGTTCGCCGGTCTGGGCGAGGCCGCCTCGGGCGCGTCCGAGGCCGTCAAAGGCGGTCAGGGTAATATCGGCCCGGTGGTCGGGAAACTGGGCGCTGCCTGCAAGGCCTGCCACGACAGCTATCGCGAAAAAAGCTGATGTCGCGGCGCGGCCCCATCCGTGAGGTCCGGCTATGGGACCCGCTTTTGCGCGGGTTCCATTGGCTTTTGGCGTTTTTCGTGATTGCGGCCTGGTGCCTTGGCCAGTTCGGCCCGGCAAAGATGACCCTGCATTTCTGGTGCGGCTATGTCGTGGCGGGGCTGCTGATCTTTCGCCTGGTCTGGGGCTTTGTCGGCCCGCCCCCGGCGCGGTTTACGCATTTCGTCCGGGGACCGGGGGCCGTGGCCCGGTACATGCGCAGCATGTTCCTGCCCGAGCCCAGCCACTGGCCCGGCCATAACCCCTTGGGGGCACTGTCGGTCATCGTCATGCTGGCGGTGCTGGCAGCGCAGGTGACGACCGGGCTGATCTCGGACCCCGACGACTATATCAACGTCGGCCCACTGGCATCTTATGTCAGCAGCGCCACCCGCTCAAAAGCGGTGGGCTGGCATAATCTGGGTGCCAGCATCATCCTGATCCTGGTGCTGCTGCATGTCGCGGCGGTGCTGTTCTATCGCTTCTGGAAGCGTGAGGATCTGGTCAGCCCGATGATCAACGGCCGCAAGGCGATCCGCGAGGAATAAGCGGCGCATTTGATCGAATCGCCCCTTCGTGCGAGGCTGGTTCATGCCGGGCCTCGCCTATTGACAGCCCGGCATGGCTGACCCGCATGAAGGAGCCGATGATGATCAGCAGGACCTTCGCCCTTGCGCTGGCCTTCTCGATGGCGGCGATCCCCGCATTCGCGGATTGCAACGGCCACAAGAAAGTCCCCAGCGACCAGACCACACAGATCGAGCGCCCGGCCCCAGCGCCGAGCACGAACAGCTAAAGGAAAAGGGCGGGATCAACCCCGCCCTTTTTCAGTTGAACTTGTTATCGCGGGGAAAGCCCCGTGGCGCCATACGTCCCGCTGTTGCCCGTTTGCCCAGCCATTCGGTCAGATCGGGCTCGGTCCGGGTGCGGCCACCGCTTTCCTGCCAGCGCAGACCTTCGGCCAGGGTGATGCAGATCGCGTCCGACAGCCCGCCGTCCTTGAACTTTTGCAACCGGACGCCCTTGCCCCGCGCCATTTCGGGCAGCTCGTCCAGCGGAAAGACCAGCATCTTGCGGTTCTGACCGACCACGGCAACATGGTCACCGGCGACGCGGCGGCAAAGCGCCGGCTCGCCATTCAGCACCTGTTTGCCGGCACGGGTCTGCGCAAGGATATCCGCCGCACCAACGATGAACCCGTCCCCGGCCTTTGAGGCAACAAGGTAACGCTCGCCATCGCGCCAGGGGAACATGTCGATCACCGCCGCATCATTCGGCAGGTCGATCATCAGCCGCAGCGGCTCACCCATGCCGCGCCCGCCGGGCAGGTTATTGGCGGGCAGTGTGTAAAAGCGGCCATTGGCGGCAAAGATCATCAGCTTGTCGGTGGTTTCGGCATGCAGCGCCATGAAGGGGCCGTCGCCGTCCTTGAACTTGACCTCGGCATCCAGCGGCTGATGACCCTTAAGCGCGCGAATCCAGCCCATCCTGGACAGGATCACGGTGATCGGCTCGCGCTCGATCATCGCCTCCATGTCGATTTCGGCCACCTCGCTGGCTTCGCCGATCTCGGTGCGGCGCTGGCCTCCGGGCGCGGACTTGCCGAACTTCGAACGCGTTTCGCGCAGCTCTTCGGCAATCCTGGCCCATTGCGCGCCCTCGTCAGCCAGCATGGCCATCAGGCCCTCGCGCTCATGGGTCAGCTTCTCATGCTCGGTGCGCAGCTCCATCTCTTCGAGACGGCGCAGGGCACGCAGGCGCATGTTCAGGATCGCCTCGACCTGAACCTCGGTCAGCCTGAACTCGGCGATCATCACGGCTTTCGGATCATCCTCATTACGGATGATCTCGATCACGCGGTCGAGGTTGAGGAAGGCGATCATATAGCCTTCCAGCACTTCCAGCCGGGCCGCGATCTTGTCCAGCCGGTGGTTCGAGCGCCGCACCAGAACCTCGCGCCGGTGGTCAAGGAATGCGCGCAGCACCTCTTTCAGCGAACAGACCTTGGGCACGCGCCCGTCGATCAGCACGTTCATGTTCAGGCCAAAGCGCACCTCAAGGTCGCTGACCCGGAACAGCGCGGCCATCAGCTGTTCGGCATCGACGGCGCGGGTGCGCGGTTCCAGCACGATGCGGATATCTTCGGCCGATTCATCGCGCACATCGGCAAGGATCGGCACCTTCTTGGTCTGGATGATCTCGGCCAGCCGCTCGATCAGCTTGGATTTCTGGACCTGATAGGGGATCTCGGTCACGACGATCTGCCACTGGCCGCGGCCCATATCCTCGACCACCCAACGCGCCCGCAACCGCAGGCTGCCGCGGCCGGTGCGATAGGCCTCGGCAATCGTCTCGCGCGATTCGACCAGCACGCCCCCGGTCGGGAAATCCGGCCCCGGCATGATCGAGATCAGCGTGTCGTCGCGGGCATCGGGTGCCTTGATCAGATGCAGACAGGCGTCGATGACCTCATGCAGGTTATGCGGAGGCACGTTCGTCGCCATCCCCACCGCGATCCCGCTGGCACCATTGCAAAGCAGGTTCGGGAATGCAGCAGGCAGCACCACCGGCTCTTGCAGCGTGCCATCATAGTTGGGGCGGAAATCGACCGCATCCTCGGCCAGCCCCTCCATCAGCGCCTCGGCTGCTGCGGTCAGGCGGGCCTCGGTATAGCGGCTGGCGGCAGGGTTGTCGCCGTCGATGTTGCCAAAGTTGCCCTGCCCGTCCACCAGCGGATAGCGCATGGCGAACGGCTGGGCCAGACGCGCCATCGCGTCATAGATCGCGGCATCGCCGTGGGGGTGATAGTTGCCCATCACATCGCCGCTGATCTTGGCCGATTTACGGAAAGCTCCGGTCGGGCTCAGCCGCAATTCGCGCATCGCGAACAGGATACGGCGGTGCACCGGCTTTAACCCGTCACGCGCATCCGGCAGCGCACGGTTCATGATCGTGGACAGCGCATAGGTCAGATACCGCTCGCCAATGGCGCGCGACAGCGGTTCGGACGTGGTCTGATCCGCGTTGGGATCGGGGGTATTCGGATCGTCGGACATGGTCGATTGAATAGGCCCGCGAACCGCATCGGTCCAGCCGGAAATGCGCGGCTTGCGCATGAGCGGGCCTTAGCGCAGAACCGGGTAGCAAGGAGGCGCGCATGAAAACCGTTCTGATCACCGGCTGTTCTTCGGGCATCGGGCTGGACGCAGCGCGCCACATGCGCGAACGCGGCTGGCGCGTCATCGCCACCTGTCGCAAGCCCGGGGATATCGAGGCCCGCCGTGCCGAGGGCTTTGATACCCTGCCGCTTGAGCTTGGCGACGAAGACAGCGTCGCCCGCTGCGCCGAGGCCGCTCTGGCGCTTGGCCGCATCGACGCGCTGGTCAACAACGCCGCCTTCGCCATCCCCGGCGCGGCCGAGGACCTGCCGCGCGGCGCGCTGCGTGCGATATTCGAGGCGAATCTGTTCGGCACCCATGACCTGACCCGCCGGCTGCTGCCGCATTTCCGCGCCCATGGCGGACGGGTGGTCAATATCAGTTCGGTCCTTGGCCTTGTCGGCATCCCCTGGCGCGGCGCCTATGTGGCGACGAAATTCGCGCTTGAGGGACTGACCGATGTGCTGCGCGTAGAAATGGCAGATACCGGCGTCCGCTTTGTTCTGATCGAGCCCGGCCCCATCGGCACGCTGATCCGCCAGAACTCGATTCCGCATTTCGAACGCTGGATCAACTGGCAGGCAAGCCCGCGCGCCGACCAATACCGCCGCACGCTGCTAAAGCGGCTTTATGAGCCTGCCGCGAAAAAGGACCGGTTCGAGCTGCCGCCCTCGGCGGTCAGCGCCCGCATCGCCGAAGCACTGGAAAGCACAAACCCGCGCCCGCGCTATTACGTCACCACGCCGACCCGCATCGCAGGCTTTGGGCGCAGGCTCTTGTCCACACGCGCACTGGACTGGTTCGCCCGCCGCAGCTAGGTTGCATGCCGAAAGGGCTTTTCATGCACGACAAACCGCTCTTCTATCTCCTCGTGATCTGCTGCCTTGTGGTCCTGGTGATCCTTGCCACCGGCATCGGCGGCTTTGCCCGCGGGGGCGAGTTCAACCGCAAACACGGCAATCGCCTGATGCGCTGGCGCATCATCGCCCAGGCGGTCGCTATCGCGGTCTTTCTGCTGTATCTCTGGATCAGGAGCGGCTGATGGTCGTGTTGAACAAAATCTACACCCGCACCGGCGACAGGGGCGAAACCGCGCTGTCGAATGGCGAGCGTGTGCCCAAACATTCGCTGCGGGTCGAAGCCTATGGCACCGTAGATGAATTGAACGCGACGCTTGGCCTCGCCCGGCTGCATGCCGGGGGCGAGATCGCGACCCGTATCGCGGTGATCCAGAACGATCTTTTCGATCTTGGCGCGGATCTGTCGCGGCCGCGCATGGAAGAGGACGACGATGCCCCCTATACTGTCCTGCGCATGCTCGACGCGCAGGTCGAGCGTCTTGAGACCGAAATCGACGCAATGAACGCGGCGCTTTCACCCTTGCGCAGTTTTATCCTGCCGGGCGGTTCGGCGCTGGCGGCGCATCTGCACCTGTCGCGCACTGTCGCCCGCCGGGCCGAACGTGCTGCCGTTGCGCTGATGGCTGCCGAAGGGGCCAATCCGGCCGCTGTGAAATATCTCAACCGCCTGTCGGACTGGCTGTTCGTGGCGGGGCGCGTGGCCAATGATAACGGCGCGCAGGATATCCTGTGGGTGCCAGGAGCCAGTCGTTAGCGCGAACACGACAGGATGGAAATGTTACGACGCGTTACGGTCGTTTTTTCCCTGTTATTGCCGCTGATGGCCAGCTAACAAACCTTCCGAACAGGTGACACAACCAAAGGGGAGCGGCCGATGAAGGTTCTCGTGCCATTGAAGCGTGTGATTGACTACAACGTTAAGGCCCGCGTTAGGTCTGACGGCACTGGCGTCGATCTTGCGAACGTCAAGATGTCGATGAA